>JAWSVH010000019.1:78857-80800 GCA_033852015.1 Desulfobacula sp. | reverse complement strand
TCGCCACAATTATTAATAAAAAATATTTTATAATTATAATTGATAAATAGGAGTAAGCATGACTACAAAAAAAACACGTAAATTTAAAACCGAGGTGCAGCAGCTCCTGCACCTTATTATTCATTCTTTGTATTCCAACAAGGAAATTTTTGTTCGCGAGCTGATTTCTAACGCATCTGATGCGATTGATAAGGCAAGATTTAAAGAACAGACTGAGCCAGAACTGTTTGCCGATGATAATGATTTTAATATTCGCTTGACCCTTGATCCAGAAGAAAAAACTTTTCAGATTTCTGATAATGGAATTGGAATGACCTTTGATGAGGTGAATGACAATATCGGTACGATTGCCCAGTCTGGAACAGCTGCTTTCATGAAAGCCCTTGAAGCCTCTAAAAAAGAAAACACCCTTTCTCCGGAACTTATTGGTCAGTTTGGTGTAGGATTTTATTCTTCCTTTATTGTGGCCGATAAAGTCCGGCTGGACACTAAAGCTGCCGGAGAGACCACAGCAGTTCGATGGGAATCGGATGGTAAGGGGGCTTATACCGTTCAGGAAGTCGAAAAAGAAAGTCGTGGCACCACCATCACCTTATATCTTAAAGAGCTTGAAGAAGGTGATCAGGATTTTACAGAACAGTATACCATCCAGAACATTGTTAAAAAGCATTCAGATTTCGTGACCTATCCTGTAATCATGAATGTTGAAAAAAGTGAACCCCTTCCAGAAAATGAAATCATCAAAGATTCAGAGGGTAAACCTATTGGAGACACCTATAAAAAGGTCAACAAAGATGAAACTTTAAATTCTCGAAAAGCCATCTGGTCAAAACCGAAAGAGGATGTTACCGAGGAAGAACACGAAGAATTTTACAAACATATCAGCCACAATTGGGATAAACCGCTTGAGGTGATCCACAAGAGATTTGAAGGGGTAACTGAATACGATGTGTTGATGTATTTGCCTGCCAAAGCACCCATGGATATGTTCCGCCCGGAAAGAAAACATGGAATGCAATTGTATTGTAAACGCGTGTTTATCATGGATGATTGTAAGGAACTGCTGCCTGAATATTTGGGTTTTGTACAGGGTGTTGTGGATGCGCCGGACTTGAACCTGAATGTCAGCCGTGAAATTCTCCAGGAAGACCGTCTGGTCAGAAATATTAAAAAGAATCTGGTTAAACAGGTTTTCTCTGTTATGGAGGGCATGGAAAAAGAAAAATATGAAGAATTCTATGTTGAATTTGGCCAGGCATTAAAAGCTGGTATCCCAACAGATTTTGAAAATAAAGAGCGACTTGCATCTCTTTTAAGATATAAGACCACCAAATCCGACGATAAATATATCTCTTTGGATGAATATATTGAGAACATGAAAGAGGATCAAAAAGAGATTTATTACCTGACCGGTGAAAGTCTGACTTCTTTGATGAATTCTCCATTGCTTGAATCTTTAAAAGAAAAAGATTTTGAAGTTATTCTCATGGTGGACCCCATTGATGAATGGGTAACCCAGTCCCTTCCTGAGTACAAAGAAAAGAAACTTAAAAGTGCGGAAAAAGGGGATCTTGATCTTGATAAAGTAGATGATGAAAAGAAAAATGAATATTCAGCACTCCTGGCTTTCCTTAAAGGAAAATTGGAAGCAAAAGTTAAGGATGTGGTGATTTCTAACCGTCTAAAAGATTCTGTTTCCTGTTTGTCTGGTGACGATTATGGCATGAGCGCTTATATGGAAAAAATCATGAAAGCCTCGGGTCAGAAAACACCGGATCAAAAAAGAGTGATGGAAGTAAATGTGAACCATCCGGTTATGGGAAAACTTAAAGAAATATTTGAAACAGATACCACAAGCCCGGTTTTAAAGGACTACAGTGATCTTTTGTTTGATATTGCGGTGATCAGCGAAGGTGGTAAACTGGATAATCCTGCAAGATTTT
>JAWSVH010000019.1:55612-78829 GCA_033852015.1 Desulfobacula sp. | reverse complement strand
TCGATACAATCCTTCAAATGGCCCAGTTAAAAAAAACCGGTGCCTGCAAACGGTTGATTGCCACAGGTTGCCTTGCCCAGAGGTATAAGGATGATGATGCCTTGGTCTCCACTCTGCCGGAAGTGGACGCTTTTTTAGGTACAGGTGCATGTGATCAAATCGTGGATGTAGTTGAAAACAAAGAGATAGAACCCCTGACTCTTTTTCCCGATCCTAACAAACGGTCATTTCAGGATTTGTCTGAGCAAAGAGAACTGACGGACAAACATTTAGCCTATATCAAAGTATCCGAAGGCTGTAATCGAAAATGTACCTATTGCATTATTCCCACGCTTCGTGGCTTACAAAGATCCCGGCCTCAAGACGATATCTGCACAGAGGCGAAAACCCTTGTTTCAAAAGGGGTAAAAGAGATCATCCTCACAGCGGAGAATACTACAGATTATGGATCAGATCTTAAAGATGGAACCGGATTTGAAACGGTTCTTTCTTCTCTTGCCCAGGAACTTGCCCCTGATAACGCTCAGACTTGGATACGATATTTATATACTCATCCCCAGACATTGACGGATGCTGTTATTAAAACAACGGTTGAACATAAAAATATATGCTCCTATTATGATGTGCCGATCCAGCATGCAGCATCAAATATGTTAAAGAAAATGGGTCGACCATATACCCATGAAGATCTGTATGCCTTGTTTAAAATGATTCGGAAAATAGACTCGGATGCAGCATTAAGAACAACGGTTATTGTCGGATTTCCCGGAGAAACCGATGCAGATTTTGATACCTTGATGGCATTCATCAAAGATATCAAATTTGATCATCTGGGCGTGTTTATCTATTCAGATTCTGATGATCTGCCTTCTCATCACTTAAAAGACCATGTGCCCGGTGACGTTGCCGAACTCAGGCATGATAAAATAATGACGGCCCAGGCCAAAATATCTGAAACCCTCAATGAAAAGCATGTGGGGAAAACATATGATGTCCTTGTAGAAGAAAATCCAGAACCGGGTGTCTATATTGGCAGGACTATGTTCCAGGCACCGGAAGTGGATGGTATGACATTTATTTATTCAGAGGGACTTGAAATCAACACCTTTGTTAAGGTAAGAATTACAGATGCCTACGCATATGATATTGCCGGAGAAATTGCATGACCCAGAGCTTGAAGCAAAAAATTATTGAGCAGGTGGCCCCGGACCTTGAAAAGGTTGAGGCTGCTCTCGAGAAGAATTTGGCCCCCAATCTTGAACTTGTTCGACAGATTGCATCCCACCTTCTTTTCAGTGGAGGTAAGCGCTTAAGACCTTTGTTGATGATCCACAGTGCAAGGCTTTGTGGGTATAGCACCGGTTTTGAAATCGAGTTTTCTACTATTTTTGAATATCTTCATGCCGCCACTTTGCTGCATGACGATGTTGTGGATGAGGCTGATATCCGACGGGGTAAAAAAGCTGCTCATACTCAATGGTCTGCTGCAAAGGTTGTTTTGACCGGGGATTTCCTGTTGGCAAGAGCTCTTGCTATTGCTGCAAGAACAAAAGAACCTGGCATTATCAGTGTGATTGCAAAAATTACTCAGGATATGTCCCAGGGCGAAATAGACCAGCTTTCAAGAAAGGGGCAATTTGATCTTTCTCAAGAAGAATACCTTGATATTATAGAGAAAAAAACAGCGGTTCTTATTCAAGGTGCTTGCCAAAGCGGTGCCATACTTGCTAAGGCAAAAAAAGAACAAGAACAGGCGCTTAATTTATATGGGTTTCATATTGGGCTGGCTTTTCAGATGGCAGATGATCTTTTAGACTATACGGCAAGCGCCCAGGAGTTGGGGAAAAATCCCGGCGCGGATATGCGGGAAGGCAAGCTTACTTTGCCCGTGATCCACAGCCTTGCCAATGCAACCGCTCAAGATAGGGTCTGGATGGAAAACGTTATTTTGGAGAGTGAGTTTAATCCGGATCAGTTTGAAAAATTTAAAGAAAAGCTATATACCTATAAGGGAATTGAGTTTACTCGCAAAACTGCCGAAGATCATGTAGGAAAAGCAAAAGCCTGCCTGGATATATTTAATGATGGTCCGTCCCGACAGCTTTTATGTCTGATCGCAGATTATTCCATTGAAAGGAAAATATAGAGCAGGAAAGAAAAGTATAAAATTGGAAAGAAAAATATAAAAAAAGGTTTGAATATGTTCAAAAAAGCAGCAGTTTCAGGCATCATTATCTTATCTATAATCCTGGGGTTTATAATAAATCCCGTCTGTGCAGCCAAGCGTTCTGATGTGCTGATTAGTGTGACCACTGCCAGAAAGATGATCGTCAACCACAATATTCAGCAGGCCAAGCAAAAGGCAGTGTCTGATGCATTGGGCGTGGCACTGCAAAAAGCATATGTTATGCTTATATCCCGACAGATGCTTGCCTCCAATCTGGACTTTTTTTATGAGAATATTTTGCCCAGTACATCAGATTATATCGTAACATACCAGGTATTAGGCGGTATCGAAAACAAGGGATATTACCTTGTGGGTGTTGAATCCAAAGTGGATATTAAACTTTTGGAAAAAACAATGACGGATGCCCGGATTCTCAATGCGAAAAAAGATAGGCCGGTTGTCATGTTTTTCATTGCTGAAAAAACACCTTCTGATGTTTCGCCCAAATACTGGTGGGGTAAAAATTCTGTTCCCTTTGATTCTATTTCAGAAAAGATTATCGTCGATAAAATGATCCAGGATCGTTTTGTTGTTATCGGAAATGATACGGATCGCCCGGACCCTTATTTTTATAATATAAGGTTCAAGTCCATTAATGATATGGCAGCAGCTAAAAATCTTGGCCGGGAAATGAAAGCGGATATGATTGTCTTTGGTAATGCGAGTTCGTCAGAAGCCATTAATCGTATGGGTGAAGAAAAAACATTTCATGCACAGATTAATCTTGATGCATATAATCTTGAAACAGGAGAAAAGGTTGTTACATCCCAAGTCCAGGCAGTGACCAAAAACGATATGGCCCAGCAGGGAAATACCCAGGCGATTATTAAGGCGGCCCAATTATCTTCCCTGGATTTGAGTGAAAAGATGGATGCATATTGGCAGAAGAATTTAAGAAAAGAGCATTCTTTTGAAGTTAAAATTGAAGGTGATAATTTTTTAAGCCGCTTCATTGCCTTAAAGCAGCGGTTCAAACAAATGTCTGGAATTGAAAATATGCAGCCATTGGAAGTGGGTTCGAACAGTGCTGTGATGGAAGTCTTTTATAAAGGCAAAGCCACCCAGTTTGCCGATGCCGTCATGCTTAAAACCTTTGATTCTTTTGGCCTGGAAATTTTTGATGTAACAGATAGTTTTGTAACCATCCGGTTTATTGAAAAAGGAGAACCATCGCAATTTGATGAGAGCTCTCAGATTCAGTCAGTTCCACTGATTGACACCTCGGAAAACCTGGAATAAGTCACGTTTTTCTTGACACAAACCAGTGCTTTTGCTAATACAGCATAGCAATTTAAAGGCGCGTAACTCAGTTGGTAGAGTGCTACCCCGACACGGTAGAAGTCAGCAGTTCAAGTCTGCTCGTGCCTACCATAAAAATTCAAAGGGTTTAGAGATTTTTCTCTAAACCCTTTTTTGTATTTTACTGCTTGCTTCGGGCCAAAGCTATATGATTATATAGAGACTTGGTAACTATTTACGTATTAAATAATCATTGGCAGCTAATTTTATAATGAAAAATTTTTATATAGTAGTGATTTTCATATTGTTTTTTATAGGTGCTTGGGCAGTAATTGAGTATCGTTCAAACAAAGAGAAAATGCCGCCCCAGGTTGAGACCTTAAAACAGGTTAAATATAGTTTTTCGATCCAAAATAAAACAAATAAATTGTTGAAAAAGAAAAACTTGTGGGCCTATGCACCTGTCCAAAAAAATTCATTTCAATCATGTTTAAATATTGAGATCGATTATCCTTATAAATTGTATAAAAGCGAAAATGAAAATCAAGTGCTTTGTTTTACGATTAATGAACTTCCTCCTTTTGCAACTCGAGTAATTAATATCAAGGCAAATATGCAATATCTTTCTTTGCCACAGACAATGCAACTTGTTAACCGTCAAATTTATTTGGCACCGGAAAAGTATATAGAATCAAATCACCCTGATATTGTCTCATTGGCAAAAAAGTTAAAAAGAGAATCTATATTTGAAACCGCAAAATGCATATATGATTGGGTTTCTTTAAATATTAAATATGTCGGTTACATCAAAAATAGTCGTGGTGCGTTGTATGCCTTGAAATATAGAAAAGGAGATTGCACAGAATTTATGTCTCTTTTTATCGCACTATGCCGGGCAAATAATATTCCCGCTAGAGGTATTGGGGGATATCCTTGTTCGGGAAACTGTATCTTTGTACCAAGCACCTATCATAATTGGGCAGAGTTTTATATTGATAATTCATGGCAGCTTGCAGATTGTCAAAAAAAGGTATTTGGCCAGAATACTGACAAATATGTGGCCATGAAAATATTTTCAGATGATGAAAATAACCTTATGAAAAATTATGATCGTTTCAGATTTCAAGGAAACAAGTTAAAAATTAAAATGAATAATTAATTTTTTTTTATTTTTTCCGATACGGCCAAGAGTCAAACTTCTAAGAGCTTTCCCAGGTTTTTATGCAATAAAAGCCACCCTTATTTTTAGAGATATTATCAAAACTAGGGGTTTTCACTGATTGCAAACCGCAACATCTTATGAAATACTCCTCATTTAATTTAGTAAAGTATTGTTTTGCTAAGTTTTTTTAAAAAAATCAAAGGCGAATTGTAAGCTAAAAGAAAGTTGTTGATTATCCCAATATGAGGGCAATCTCGTTTCGCATAGGGATAAACCGATATTATTCGGAGGAGAAATATGGGTAAGAAAAATGTCTTGGGAACCATTGGTTTTTATTGGTTAGTAATGGGTTTGTTCTTTTTACTATTTCCATTTTCAAATATCTTGTTTGCTCAAGAATCCACCTGCGCAAGAGTAAAGATTGAAATTAAACAGGAACTGACGCTGGAGCGACAGGCATTTGATGCCCATATGCGTATTAATAATGGTCTCACCCATGCTGCATTGGAGGACATTGTAATCGAGGTCTGGTTCACCAATGAAGAAGGTGATGTTGTGTTGGCCAGCTCAGATTCTGAGAATCAAAGTGCACTGTTTTTTATCCGTGTGAACGAAATGACAAATATCGATAATATTACAGGATCAGGAACCGTTCCTCCAAGTTCTTCATCTGATATTCATTGGTTGATCATCCCGGCGACGGGTGCATCGAATGGTCTTTTAAACGGCACGCTTTATAACGTAGGCGCGACACTGACATATTCTATTGGTGGTGAAGAAAATATTGTTGAAGTTAATCCAGATTATATTTTTGTAAAACCAATGCCTGAGTTGGCCCTTGATTATTTTTTACCTTCAGATGTGTATGGGGATGATCCATCTACAACCAATGTAACAGAGTCTCCGATTCCTTTTTCTTTAGGGCTCAGGATAAAAAATTCAGGTTCAGGTAGTGCGCAAAACCTCAAGATTGATTCTGCCCAACCTAAAATTACGAACGATCAGGGTCTTTTAATAAATTTCTATATTCAGGGCAGCCAGGTAAATGGTGAAGAATCAATAGACAGTCTTCTCGTTGATCTTGGAACCATTGAACCGGGAAGTTCAGCCGTTGCTCGATGGATCATGAATTGTACACTTTCCGGCAAATTTACAGATTTTGATGCAAAGCTTTCCCATGCCGATGAATTGGGAGGAGAGCTCACTTCCCTGTTTGATGAACCAAAGACCCACACCCTTGTGCGGGATGTATTGGTCGATTTTCCTGATCGAGATAATATTCGCGATTTTTTATCAAAAACAGATGCACGATATCAGGTATATGAATCCGATAGTAAGGAAAGTGACGTAGTGGATCAATCCTCACAATCAACGTTGACATTAAAAGAAACCATTGGGTACCAGACGCATTATACATTGTCGGTTCCTACTACAAATGAGCCAATGTATGTAAAACTGCCGGATCCTCATAGTGGTAACAAAGTATTGAAACATGCCACCCGTTCGGATGGTAAGCAAATTAAACAAGAAAATGTCTGGCTCTCAAAAGTTCAGGATCGAGACACACACCAATGGGACCATTTTGTAAATATATTTGATGTTAATACCACGAATGAATATACCCTGGTTTTTGATGCAGAAACATCTGTGCCAAGAAAACCAGTGATTCAATTTATTACCGATAAGTCGGTTATAGAAACCCAGCAGGTCTCTTTTTTAGTCGAAGCAAGTGATCCTAACCTCACGATTCCAACCATTTTGGCCACTCCCTTACCTGTGGGTGCTGAATTTATAGATAATGGAGACGGCACAGGGATATTTGACTGGACGCCTGTCGTCGGTCAAAAAGGCATATACTATATTACGTTTACTGCAAGTGATGGCCAGTTAACTCAAAGCCAGAGAGTTAAATTTATAGTCTATGATGTCAACGATACAGATATGGATGGTATGCTCGATGATTGGGAAACGTCCAATTTTCAAACCTTGATCAGAGATGGCAGCACCGATTTTGATGACGATGGGATCTCGGATTTGCAGGAGTTTATAGATCAGACAGATCCTACGCTAGACGAATCTGCGCCAAGTATTCCAGATCCTTTATACCCCCATCCCAATGTTGATGTAATAGAAACTGCGCCGCAGCTGGTTATAGAAGATAGTTCTGATTCTCAAAATGATGTAATTGACTATGAGTTTGAAATATATTCTGACCCTCAGATGACCACTATGGTGGCAAGTCAAGGTGCTGTTGCTCAAAGTTTTAATAAAATTGAGTTAAAAATATATAATTGGGTTGCAGCAGACGGTGATGTGCCGGTTCCAGAATCTGAATCCACCACAAACTGGCAGGTTCCGGTTTCTCTTCCGGACAATACCCAATATTATTGGCGGGTTCGATCTTCAGATGAAGAAGGGTCAAGTCTTTGGGCATATCAAAACTTCTTTGTTAATACACAAAATGATCCACCGTCAGCTTTTCAGGCCAGTAGCCCGGAAAATGAGTCCGACGTAGATTCTTTGACACCCCGGATCAGTGTGACCAACAGCTTGGATATTGACAATGATGTTGTCACCTATATTTTTGAAATTTTTGAAGACGAAAATATGGCAACGCTGGTCATAGGCAGTCCCATCATCGACCAGGGAGCAAATGCTAATACTTTTTGGACAGTTAATATAGAGCTTGAGGACAACGTCCAATATTATTGGCGGGCAATCGCCCAGGATACCAATGGTGGCCAAACATTCACGCCCCTTCAAACCTTTTATGTTAATATGTCCAATCATTCTCCGGGAACTCCTTTGGTCGTTTCACCTGACGGACAAACTGAAATAGAGGCATCGGACTATTTATTGACCATAGGAAATTCCACGGACGAAGATACAGATCCAATCAGTTATTTTTTTGAAATAGATAAATCAAATACT
Organism: Desulfobacula sp.; assembly: GCA_033852015.1. Classification (GTDB taxonomy): domain Bacteria; phylum Desulfobacterota; class Desulfobacteria; order Desulfobacterales; family Desulfobacteraceae; genus Desulfobacula. The sequence continues at coordinate 71,270 of JAWSVH010000019.1, read as the reverse complement.
TTTGACAGCCCGGATAAACAAACTTCACAGGCCATCATGGAAGGATACGAAACCACGTCTTGGCAGGTTTTTGGCCTTCAGGAAAATACAAGATATTATTGGCGGGTAAAAGCCAATGACGGCAGCTCTAACAGTCCGTGGATGTTATCAGAATTTTTTGTAAACAGTATCAATGAGGCTCCCACGGTTCCCACGAAAAAGAATCCAGGTAATCAAGCCTGGGTGGATACCCGTAGCCCGGTACTCTCTTTGCACGCAGCCTCGGATCCGGATATAGATACACTCGAATACCGGTTCGAGGTCTACAGCAATCAGGAATTGACTCATTTTATTGTACAGGCAGATTCTTTAGACCCGGATTGGACCATATCGTCAAACCTGAAAAATAATACCCGGTATTATTGGCGGGCTCAAGCCATTGATGAACATGGTGTGCAAGGACCTTGGACAGATGTTTCAGATTTCTTTGTTAAAATTGACTTGGTGAATGAAACACCTCAAATACACATCACCACCCCGGCTGAGGATATTAATACAAATGCTCAATCCATAGCAATTCAATGGGAAGATTCAGATTCCGACAGTAGTGCCACGATATCGCTTTACCATGATACAAATAATGAAGGTGAAGACGGCACACTGATCGTCGATGATATCCAGGAAGATCAGGACAGTGAGCAGGATTCTTACCTTTGGGATATCTCTGCCATCCAAGATGGAGTCTATTATCTCTACGCTGAAATTAACGATGAAGATACCCAAGTTTTTCACTATGCCCCTGTAACGATCACAATAGATCGCACCCCTCCCGTGCTGTCTGTTTCTCCAGAAGCAGGAGAGTACGAAGAGCCCCAAGAAGTATCCATAATAATCGATGAAGCTGCAAATATTTATTACACGACCGATGGCAGCGATCCGAATGTTGGTAGTTCTTCAATATATTCTAATCCGATAGAAATTAACGACTCTGTCACCTTAAAGTGTATTGCGGTTGATGGGGCGGGGAATACCAGCCAGATACTTACACAGGAATATATTTTTAATCTTGAATCGGTTACCCTTAATTTAATAACAGATTCCGGGATTTTAATCGAAAATACAAGAGTGTATGTCTTTAATGAATCTGGCAGTTATTATGGGCTTTGGGCAAAGACAGATGCAAAGGGCGATGCCCTGTTTGATCCGGCAGCGTTTAATGGAGACTTTCACCGTTTCAGAATAGATTACCTTGGAAATAAATTCTGGTCGGATGTGGTTCAATTACCAGACCAGATGTATACAAAAGTAATGATCCCGGTAGAAGAAGTTAACCTTGCAGTTACAACAACCAACGGGCCAGCCATAGGATACAGGGTTTACTTGTTTTCTGAAACAGGTTCATACCTTGGTAAATATCAAATAGTGGATGAAAACGGTCAGGTCTCATTTGTGTTACCCGTGGGTGTTAACTTTAAATTCCGTGCAGACGTATTGGGAACGCAATACTGGACAGATGTGCAAACGGTGCAGGGTGGTGGAGCAAACACCATCGGTTTTGACACCGGTGGCGGGCTTTACACAATTGCCCTGAAAAAAGATGAACAGACACCAATTTCCGGTATTAAAATGTATCTTTTCAGTAAAACCAATTCCTATCTTGGTCGGTCCCAGATAACCGATGAAAATGGCCAGGTTGCATTTGAGGTGTCGGAAGGAGAATATAAGATTCGTTCTGATTATATGGGATATAAATTCTGGTCCGATATTCAAATGGTTACAACCGATACCCAGGAAAACATGGTTCTACCACATAAAGATATCTTAATAACGGTATCCGGCCAGTACAATGAATCTTTAGAACCCATCGAAGGTGTCAGGCTCTATCTTTTTAATTCTTCTGATTCATACCTTGGTAAATATGCAGTAGCCAATGAAGATGGACAAGCCTTTTTTTCCCTGCCGGATAAAACATATATAGTCCGGGTGGATTATCTGGGGCAGCGGTTTTGGTCCCAGGAATTTAACGGCCTGAATACACCTGTAAATATTGCCATGGCCAAAACCCAGGTGACCGTAGCGGGAAGCGGATTGCCCCAGACAGGCATCCGGGTTTATCTTTTCTCAGAAACAGGGGCCTATCTTGGACAATATAAGACCACCGACGCAAATGGTCAGGTTGATTTTATGATCCCGGAAGGCAAATATAAGTTCCGAGCCGATTATGAAGGAAGCCGGTTCTGGAGTTCGATCAGTTCCCTGGCAGCTGATATTGAAAACCCAGTAGAGGTCTCTGTGGGTGGCGGTCGGTTTACATTCACCGCCCAAAAAGACTCCGGCCAGCCAATCAGTAGTGTTAAATGTTACGCATTCACCGAGAATAATTCTTATATCGGTTTGTACGGGGCCACAGATAATAATGGAGACGTTCTTTTTGATTTGGCGGACGGAACGTATTTGTTCCGATTTGATTATATGGGTCAACAATTGTGGAGCGAGCAGGTTATTGTTCCAGATCAGCTGTCCTATCAAATGACCCTCTCCCATGAAACCACGCAAATTACCGTGGCATCAAAAAATGATGTGTTCAAAAATACGAAAGTATACCTGTTCTCTGACGCAGACAGTTATTTGGGAACCTATCAGATTACAAATGATAGCGGGACGGCATCCTTTAACCTTCCGGTGGGGATAAACTTTAAATTTCGCGCAGATATTATGAACACCCAGCACTGGAGTGATGCCATTCAGATTCAGGATATTGGAACCAATCAGATTAATTTGGATACAGGTGGCGGTAACTATTTAATCACTCTGCAAAAAGATGATTTGATCCCATTAGCCAATGTGAAACTCTATCTTTTCAACGAGGATGGATCGTACTCAGGCCTGAACAAAACCACAGATACTTTGGGTCAGGCTTCTTTTGAAGTGCCCCAGGCATCCTGGAAAGTCCGTGCAGACTATAAAGGATACCAGTTCTGGACAGAACCCGCAGTGATCTCCGATGATACGTCAATCGATTGGACGTTGCCACACCGGGATATTGAAATCACGATTGAAAATGAGTACCAGAGCACCAATGACCCAATATCGGGGATTAAGGTCTACTTGTTTAATTCATCTCAATCATATCTGGATGAATATCAAAATACCGATGCCAATGGTAAGGTGGTGTTTTCTTTGCCGGATGAGGCCTATGCGGTCCGGGCAGATTATATGGGCGATCAATTCTGGTCACAAGATTTTCAATTTATCGACACCACCCGGGTTATACCCCATGGAATCGCCCAGGTTCATGTTGCTCTCCCCGGCGGTGGCAATGCTGCAAATATTAGAGTCTATCTGTTCAACTCATCAAACAACTATCTGGGGCAATATATCACCACCGATAGCAATGGTATAGCTCAGTTCCGGGTCCCATCAGATCTGTCATACAAATTTAGAATACAGGTAAACAGCCAATTGATCTGGAGTCCAGATACGATTATTACGGCAAGCCAGATCAACCGTATTGAAATGGAGACACCCTGATGAATCCACTGTTTAAAAAGTTTGCTCTGATCCTGCTGGCCGGTTTTTTGATACCTTCATGGGGACAAGCCTCCCAAAAGTATGATGTAACATTATTGATTTCTGCCACAACCATTATGCAGAAAATCAAACAGAATAAGCGGATCTTTTTGGTCGATATCCGGCACCAAAAAGAGTTTAACCAGTTTAAAATCCCTGGTTCCATAAACATCCCCCTGTCATTTATTAAAACGAAATCATTTTTAAAAACCAACCCAGTCGTGATTGTCCATAAAGGCTTTGGATATAGTTCAATAATAGAGCAAGTTAAAGGTCTCAGGCAAAAAGGGTTTGATGCAAAGATTCTTAAAGGCGGCCTTTTAGCCTGGAAACAAAAAGGCGGCGCTCTTGAAGGCGACCCGTTTTCCCCCGAAAAGCTCAATTCAATAACCCCAAAAATGCTTTTTATGGAAAAAGATTATGACCAAGTCACGGTGATTAATGCCTGTGAAAAATCATCCAAAAAGATAAAAAGTCTGATTCCTAAAGCAATTCATGCCCCAAAAAACCAATGGGCTCTTCCAAAAAATGATGACATGCGCTGTGTCGTTATTTTTAATGAAACAGGAAAAGATTACGACCGCTTTAAAAAAGATATCCCCAAAATAATTCAACATAGGGTGTTTTATCTTCAAGGCGGTATCCAGGCGTACCAGAAATTTATAAATTTTCAATTGCTTGCAAATAAACCAAAATCCCAGCGCACAAAGGAAATAGGCCACTGTGAACCCTGCAAAAAGAAAGAAATCCAATAAAGAGGAAACCATGAAACTTGTAAAAAAACTATTATTGCTTAGCTTCCTTGGCCTGTTTTTAATTATTACTTCCCCCATGGTTTCGTTTGCAGATACCATTATCAGTGGCAGAACTATCAGTACTGATACCACGTGGACGCTGGAAAATAGTCCGTATATTATAACTGGAGATATTACAGTTCGTGGATCAGGGGGAGCCAATGGGATTGCAACTCTTACAATAGAACCGGGAGTAGAATTAAGATTCAATACAGGAGTAGATCTCTTTATAGGAGGAGGTGCCAGTTCATATCATGGAGCATTGATAGCCCAGGGGACTGCGGATAATAAAATAAAGTTTACGTCATCTAATGTATCCGATCCATCGCCAGGTGATTGGGGGGGTATAGAGTTTAGACGTTACTCAAATAACAATATAACGATCCTTGAACACTGTGAAATAGAGTATGGTGGTGGAAATACAAGAGGAAATCTTTACTTTTATTGGACATCAGGAAGAATTAATAATTGTGAGATAAGCAATAGCAGCACCCATGGGCTTTATTTGGGTACGTATTCATCTCCCACAATAACCAACTGTAATATAGGCGAAAATGCACAAAATGGTATTTATGGAGAGTCAAGTGCATCGGCCACTATAACAGGGAACAATATATCGGGTAATCAAGCATATCCAATAACTGCACATGCAAATAGTATAGGAAAGATAAAAGATAATACCGGGTCGGAGAACACTTCTGATGGTATTCAAGTTTTGGGAGGAACAATAAGCAATAGTGCCACCTGGTTCGATCAGGGATTGTTTTATTTGATTGCCGGAGATATTACAGTTCGTGGATCAGGGGGAGCCAGTGGGATTGCAACTCTTACAATAGAACCGGGAGTAGAATTAAGATTCAATACAGGAGTAGATCTCTTTATAGGAGGAGGTGCCAGTTCATATCATGGAGCATTGATAGCCCAGGGGACAACCGAAAATAAGATAAAGTTCACATCGTCGAAGGTTATACCGGCTCCCGGAGACTGGAACGGGATTACGTTTAACAATTACAATAATAATAGTTTAACGATTCTTGAACATTGTGAAATAGAGTATGGTGGAAGCAATACAAGAGGAAATCTTTATTTTTATTGGACATCAGGAAGAATCAATCATTGTAAGATAAGCAATAGTAGCAATCATGGTATTTATCTTGATGGCAGTTCGACCCCAACAATAACAGATAATGAGATTTCTGATAATACAGAATATCCAATAAGAGCTTATCCTTTTCAGATAGAAAAAATTAAAAATAATACTGGTTCTGGAAATAAGCTTGATGGTATCCAGGTTTTGGGAGGAACAATAAGCAATAGTGCCACCTGGTTCGATCAGGGATTGTTTTATTTGATTGCCGGAGATATTACAGTTCATGGATCAGGGGGAGTCAGTGGGATTGCAACTCTTACAATAGAACCGGGAGTAGAATTAAGATTCAATACAGAAGTAGATCTCTTTATAGGAGGAGGTGCCAGTTCATATCATGGAGCATTGATAGCCCAGGGGACAACCGAAAATAAGATAAAATTTACATCGTCTAAGACAACACCATCACCAGGCGATTGGAATGGAATTACATTTAACAATTACAATCGTGATAGCGTTACTATAATAGAGCATTGTATTATTGAATATGGCGGGAATTCTACTAATTCAAATCTTTATCTTTCTTCTGCCTCTCCCACTATTCAATATAACACTATTCAGCACAGTTCTAACTATGGTGTTCGTGTATACGGTACGGGAAGTAACAATGCTAAAATTAACTGCAATAATATACAGGACAATGCCACTGGCATTTATCTTCAGAGCAGTGCAAATCCTGAAATAAGTAGAAATAATTTTAAGAGAAATACGAGTTATGGTGTGAATAATACCAGTAGTGTTTCTGTTGATATCAGCAGCAACTGGTGGAATGATGCAAATGGGCCAGGATTTAATGGGGATGATGTTTCTGGCAATGTTGATTATGATCCGCAGCTCACAGTTGAAAGTGATTGTATTAATAATGCGCCTACTAATAAGCCGCCATTTGCACCTTCTAATCCCACACCGGCTCATGAGGCAGTTCGGGTCTTAACGACAGAGCAGACTCAGGCTTTGACAGTGAGTTGGACAAGTGCTGACCCCAATGCTTGGGATACATTAACATACGATGTTTATCTGGGTACTGAAACCGAAAATCTTGTACTTGTTGGGGAAAACTTAACTCAATCTCAGGCTGAATTTACAGCACTTTTATACGGCACCACTTATTTCTGGCAGGTAGTTGCAAAAGATACCGGTGGTTTGTCAACAAATGGTCCGGTATGGCAGTTCACAACAGAAGGATTGCCTCCGGATATGGTTGTTAGCGAGTTGGTATGGGCACCGGATAGCGACTTGCAGGCTGGCCAGGATATTACATTTACCGCTACTGTAAAAAACAGCGGCGAAGGTCCGTGTGTGGATGCATTCCAGGTGGCTTTACGCTTGGATGGTGCTGTTGTCAGAACATGGGATGTTAATCAATTGATAGAACCTGAAGATACGCTTGTGTTAGAAGGTATCTGGAATGCTACGGTTGGAGATCATACGGTTCAAATCGAGGTGGATACTGGCAAAACAGTTGTTGAATCCACAGAGGACAATAATATTCTTTCTGCGGAAATTGACGGGATAGAGGACCCGGCTCCACCAACCCTGGTCAGCACAGGCCCCTTGAGTAACAGTTTTTCACAACAAGTGAATCAGATTATGGTTACGCTTGTGGATGAACATGGGCAAATTGATGTTGCTGCTGTGATTGCAAGTTTTGTGGTTCAAGATCAGAGCAATCAGGTGGTGGCAGGATCTGTAATTGAAAGCAATGATGTGTTTACATTTACACCGACAGTTTCGCCTTTTGCGGCCGGGGTGTATACCGTGACTTTTGTTGCTGCCGATGTTTGGGGGAATACCCAGGCATATAATTTTTCATTTACTGTAGATGTCCAGGCTCCGGCAACTCCTGCGATTACCGGAGGGGAAGTGACGTCTGGTACAATAACGGTTCGCCCTGGGGTTAATCAATCCAGACTTTCAAATATTGAGCTTACCGGTACCAGAGAAGATGATACCCGTGTGTTGATAAACGGTTCTCCAAGAGCGGATTTTGGGACAGGTAACTGGACTATTGCTTTGGTTCTGGTGCAGGGCAACAATGCTGTTGAGGTGGTTATTGAAGACCGTGCCGGCAACCGGAGTGAATCTGTATTTGTGGATATTCTTTTTGATGGTGTAGCACCGGTGATCAGTGGTGTTACTCCGGCAGATGAGACCTTTTTAAATACCATTCCTTTAACCATTGCGGTGGATTATAGCGAGCCGCATAGTGAATTGGACAGGCCAGCCAGTATTTTATCTGTAAAAGATAAGGCGTTGACAGTGGTTCCCGGCGTCTGGGTTAATTCAGGTGGTAATCAACTGGTGTTTACTCCGACTGTGCCCTTTATTGAATCTGTATATCAGGTGGAGGTTCGCCTCCAGGATACTTTGGGTAATCAGGGTGCCGCCCGGATGACACATTTTACTGTGGATCTTACTGCACCGGACTCACCGGTTATTGCCCCTGTGACAACTCCTACCCATACAAGCTCCCAGATGATCAGCGGAACCAAAGAGCCCTATGCGGCCATCTGGATGGATGGCGCTAAAGTGGTGGAAAATACCGATCAAGGCGAATGGTCCTACACGGTACCCCTTGTTTCCGGCCAGAATCAATTTTCTTTTACAGCGATTGACCGGGCTGGGAATCAGAGTATTCCGGCTTTGGCCCAGATCTTTTTTGACGACATCCCACCACTGGCGGTCACAAATTTAAGTGTTAACCCTGATGGTGACGGCATGTCTGTTGTGCTGACTTGGAATGGATATGACGAAAATCTTCATGGAGATATTGCTTCCTACCGGATTTTCGCCCAGGATGCTGTTTTCAGTTCAGTGACAAGCCTTACCCCGTATACAACTGTAAATGCAGGTGTTTTTGAAGCACCGGTTGATAACCTTACCCGTAAAACTCCTTATTGGTTTGCTGTGGTGGCCCTTGATACTGCTGGAAATTTATTAGATGCAGTTACACCGGTAACTTCGACGCCCAATGATATTGTACCCCCGGAAAATGTATCCAACATTCTTGCGGATAGTTTCGAAAACCGGCTGGTTTTAAACTGGCAGCATTCGGCAAACTCTGGTGCGGATCTGGCAGGGTATAAGGTTTATTTTAATGGCGCAACTGAAGGTGTGCCTGTTGCGTTGACGGAGAGTCAGTACGAAAGGACGGGTTTAGCCCCAGGGACAGCATATGATTTTATCGTGACCAGTATAGATGCAGATGAAAATGAAAGTCAGGGCGTGGCGTTTCAGGGTATTACGCTTTTGAGCAACCCGGCCAATCTTGCTTCAACCCCATACAGTGGTTATGTCAGTTTGTCCTGGGAGGGTGCTTTACCTGCCCAATATGTACAGCAATACAATATTTATGTCAGTGAGACTGCGTTCACAAGCGTTGAAGGGATGACCCCTAAGCGAAGTGCCACAGGGTTGTCTGCCAATATCTCCGGGTTGACCAATGACACTGTGTATTATTTTGCAGTGACCACCGTCAACCTTTGTGATGGCGAACAAAAACTGGTAACTCCGGTTGCCAGTACACCCACAGATGATACACAAGGCCCGCAGCTATCCAGTATTCTTTTTGAGAATGCCCCTCTGATTGATGGGCAGAACTTAACGACTTCGGGTAGAGTACAGGTGGCTTTGAGCGACCCTGCCGGAGTGAGTGCGGTTGAATTTACTTTTAATGGGGTCATGATTCGTAAAGACTACAGCGAACCTTATACGGCTTATATTGATATCTTTATTGTTCCGGACGGATCGTATCCTTTGATCGTAACCGCTTATGATACCCTGGGCAACAGTGCAAGCTATGAATATACTCTGGTAGCAGGCCTTGATGCCCCGGCCCCTCCTGTGATCACGGCACCTGTAAATAATGCAGTTACCAATAAAACCAATGCACAAATTAAAGGAACCTCTGATAAATATACAGATGTAAGGCTTTTTCTCGATGGCGCAGATACCGGCGCGGTTGTTTCTGTCGGACCGTTGGGTAGTTTTACTGTCCCCCTTGTTTTGAAGGAAGGGGAAAACCGTTTAAAAGCCGTGGCACAAAATAGAACTGGTACCAGCCCGGAATCTGAAGAAATTCTGGTGATGGTGGATACCAGTCTGCCAGACAGCCCCCGTTCATTGAGCGGCCAGTCCAGGCCTGGTGGCGAAATCAAGCTGCTATGGCAACGGCCGTTGAACAAAATTGTGGATGGATTTAATATTTATCGCCTGGACACCAGTTTTGAGACCAAGGGTCAGGCAGTTCAGGTAAACACAGACCTGGTTACAACACCGGGATACACCGATTTGCCTTCCAACGAAGGTGTCTGGTTTTATAGGGTAACCGCAGTGGATGCCGCCGGTAATGAGAGCGCACTTTCAAATGAAGCGCTTGTCGAATCCGATGGTACGCCTCCGTATGCCGTTCGGATTGAATATGCCTCCCAGGGGCTGGTTGATCCGGTTTTAAAACGGTATGCACCGGGTCGGGTGGATGTGATGTTGGAGGTCAGTGAACCTCTGGGTACCCTGCCATTTTTAACCATAACCCCAGGTGGTGGAATCCCCCAGTCTGTGGAATTTGAAAAAGTCTCGGACACAGTTTATTCTGGTGTTTTTGAAATTTTAAGCTCCATGCCCGATGGTATGGCCTATGCGGTGTTCTCGGCCAGGGATCTGGCGGGAAACCGTGGCACAGCGGTTGAGCCGGGACAAGGAGACCAGCTCTTGCTGGATACGAAAGGACCTTCTATCAGCCGTTTGGATATTGTGCCTTTCTCTCCCATAAAAAACAGTGATCAGGATCCGGTTGAGATCCAATTGGCCTTTGGGTTGACAGAGAATATGAAACCCGATCAGCTCCCCCAGATTCGTCTGGATATTGCCAATGGCAGACAGATTGTAGATGTCATCGGTTTAACCCAGGCAACGCCGCAGACAGGAGAAAGCCAGGCCTGGCAGGGCACTATAGTTTTACCGAGTGATGCGGGTCTTTTGGGATCAGAAACCATCGAGATCCTTTACTCGGGTATAGATGATCTGGATAATATTAGTACAAAGATTCTTGTTGGCAGTTCTCTTCAGGTCTATCAGGGTGGATTGCCGCCACTTGCTCCCCCGGGTTCTTTAACCGGTCGTGCCATTGCCCAAGGGCAGATAATGCTTGCCTGGGAAGCTGTAGAACAAGCGGCTGGATATCAGATCTTTAGACAGGGACCTGGTGAGAGTGAACTGACTCTTTTAGATGCCATTGGCCCATTAACAACCTATACAGATTCTACAGAGATTGATGGTGCTTATATCTATGCGGTTGCCACCATTCGTCAGGAAAATCAGGAAGAGTCTGTCAGCGGCTTGAGCAACATCGTTCCTGTGACGTCAGATTCTGTTGTTCCCAATGCACCCTCTAATCTTGTTCTGGATGTAACGCCCCAGGGTGTTCGTGCACAATGGCAGGCCCCGGCATATACCGAAGCTATCACCTATTCAATATACAGATCTGATCAGGCTCAGATCGTTTCATTGGCGGGCTTAACCCCTCTGGTTACGGGCATTAATCAGACCATGATTATTGACCCGACACCCTCTCCGGATTTGCGATGTTATGCCATTGTTGCGGTAGATGAAACCGGAAATGAATCATTGTCTGTCTATTCTTGTTATTCCAATTTTGATTTATTACCTGTATCGACCCTTGAAGTATCTCAAAAAGATTATGATCCACCACAAGTTATCTGGTCCCATGCAGATAACACAGGAAACATCGCAGGGTTTTATGCGTTTATCGGCAAAGATAAATATGGGTTCAAGGTGAACGAAGCTTTGATGACCGCAACCTCTTTCACCGATTACGGATATGCCGGAGAAGATCGATCCTATGCAGTCATTGCTGTGGATGTGGATAATGTGGAAAGCATGACCCGTTTTATAACACTTCCCAGGGTATCTGCCATTCTGGTTAAAGATAGCAGTGTGAAACGCGGTATTATGAACAAATTGGAATACACGCTTAAAAATGAAACGGATCAAGCCGTAAATAATATCATCATCAAGGTAGATCTGGGCGGCCACAGTCATCAGTCTGAAAGTGTTTCTCTGACGGTTGGAGAATCCAAAATCGTCCCGGTGGTTGTCGGTGGGTATAGCCAGTTGGCAGATATAGAAGAGTTGACCACCACCATCCAGATTGCTCCAAACCCCGGTGAAAAGGTTAAGATTATCCGAACCCAGGATATTGAAGTCTACGACAGCATGATGGTCTTGCAAATCAAAAATGAGGCGTTTCTCCGGGGTGGTATTGGCAAAGTCTGGTTCACTCTGGAAAATTCAGGGGCTGCAGAGGCGCAAATCGTTACGGCCGAAAACAGCAGTAAAAATCCTTCCAGTGAAATGGTTTATTCCCTTGTGGATGAAGATGGAAATGTTTTGTATTCAAAGGCCGTTAAGCAATCATTAGGGGATTTGATACGTACCCTTTCAAACAAAAGAACGGTTGCCACCCTTCCAAAAGGGGCAACATTTACTTCCGAGCCCATGGATCTTTTTATCCCGGCCAATGCACCGGACGATGTTTATGTCCGCCTGGAAATTGACCATATTTATTATCACTTGGGAAGAGCAGATGAAGTAAAAATGGATGGAACCCAGACCCGGCGCCAGGTCAGCTTAAAAGATACCTCCTACTATGGCAACGTGATTTCTGTTTTGCCTGCTGTATCAAACGGGGATCAGGACATTGTAATTCTCGGAAGTGCCATCGACCGATCCACCGAAGAGGCCATTGCAGACGTTCCTTTGAACTTGATTATCACCGTGAATGGTTTTGAACGAAAAATAAATGTCACCACCGATGAAGCCGGTAATTTTACCCATACGTTTGAACCCCTTGAAAATGAAGCAGGGGTCTTTTATGTCCAGGTGGTTCATCCGGATCTTCTGGATCGGCCGGAACAGGAAACCTTTATCATTAACAAGGTGAACATTAGTCCGGCCAAGATAGAATTAAGCATACCCAAAAATTATGAGCAGAAAATCAGTATCCGGGTGAAAACGGAAAAAGGCACAACACTCACCAATTTGAGATTAGAGCTTGAAACAGCCCTTGAAGATGGTGTCCATCTGGATATCGATGCCCCAATTCCCGAAGTCGGACCGGATAAAACCATCGTTATGAACCTGAATCTTTGGGCAGATAATACAGCCGCTGAGTTTGGAAATATCGAACTATCTGTCAAAAGTGATGAATCTGCGAACGAAGCCTGGGGGTCTATACTGATCAAGACCCAGTTTTCACAAAGCCGTCCAGTACTCTATTTTACCCCGGATCATGTCGAAACCGGTGTTGCCAGAGATGATATGGTGTCAGAGAATATTACCCTGACAAACAAGGGTCTTGCAGACATGGGTGATGTTTTCCTTGAACTTAAAGACGAGAATGATATGCCGGCCCCGAATTGGGTAAGGCTGAACACCCCTCCCAATATCAGTACACTCAAAGTGGGAGAGTCTAAAAAAGTCAGCGTCAGTTTCTTGCCAGGCACACAGATCCCCGAAGGCATGCAGACCTTTTATCTGGTGGTGAACAGTACCAATTATCCCCGAACAGATATTGGCCTGTATCCCACCGTCACTTTGTCCGGTGTCGGGAATGTATTGTTTAAAATATCTGATATTTATACGGGAACATTTAATGCAAAGAACGAATTGGTCCGGGGACTTGCCAATGCAAAGGTGAGTCTGCAAAAAGATTATTCATCTGATCCGGCGATTGTGACAACCACCGATTCTTTAGGCGAAGTCTTGTTCGAAGATCTGGTGGCAGGGTCCTATAAATGCATTATTTCCGCTACCAATCATCAGCAGTATACTGGTCGGATCTGGGTTAAACCGGGAATTACCGTAAATAAACCAGTGTTCCTTGAGTACAATCTGGTGACCGTGGAATGGGAAGTCAATGAGATTACCATAGAAGATAGATACGAGGTGCTTTTAACGGCCACATATGAAACGGATGTGCCAGCGGCTGTTGTTGTCGCTCAGCCTTTGTCCATTACCCTTCCGGATATGGAAAAAGGCGATGTGTATCACGGTGAGTTTGTCCTGATCAACCATGGACTGGTCCGGGCAGAAGACCTGACGATTCCTATTCCCAAAAGTGATGAGAATTTTCAGTATGAAATTCTGGCAGGATTGCCCCAGACGTTAGAAGCAAAACAGCGGGTCACCATCCCCTATAGAATCACCTGTTTAAAATCTTTGAATCAGGAAGAAAGTACCCAAAGCGGCGGCGGGTGTTATTCTTATAGCAATTGTGTTTCAGTCTCCTATGGATATCCATGTGCAAATGGTGGAAGAAGTACCGGCTCAACCCAACACTGTTTTTACAAAAGCGGCGGAATTTGTGGATCAAGTGGCAGCAGCGGCGGCGGTAGTACTGGAGGGGGATCTCAAGGTTCCTCTGTCATTTCCAGCACAGGCGGCAGTGGTGGAAGTACCAGCAGCCCCGCCCCATCAAGCACCCCTTTAGTGGTTGATGAGAAAAAGTGTCTGCCTTTACTGGATCGTCTTGAGCGGGCATGGGAATCAGGTAAGGATAAATTTAAACATGGGGTCCAAATCGCTGGCTGCTCTGTGAACACAGCTCTTAGAGAATATAACGATGATGCCACGGATCTTGTGGTCAAAGTGCCGGGCGGTGGCATATCCGTATTCCGCAAATATAATCAGGGCAGTTGGCAGTGGGATAGCTTTTCCCGAATATCAGATGGACACCCTGATGATAAAAGGACAATAGTCCAGCTTATGAATTGTCCGGACTATGTTGCCAAAGATGGCGTTCCTTATGCAAAAATCAGTGCAGGCGTTTATCAGCAGGGCACCTATACCATAGAACGCAAAGGTGCTTGCATTGAGTATGGCGGCGGCGGCCTGATAGCGGTCCCGATCAAAAATCTTGGTGAATACAGTACTGAAAAATATATTCACAAAGACAAGTTTGGCAATTGGCGTAACTATGACTCCAACGGTCGCCTGATGACGTATGGCAACCGTTTGGGTACTATTGCTTCGCTTGTGTATGACAGCCAGGAAGACCCGAATCCGACAGGTATTGTTGATAAAAACGGTGACCAGGTCATCTGGTTTGAATATGATTATGATGACAACCTGGCCCGTGTGTATGATGCTGATGCCCATGAGGTTCTCTATGACTATATCGGCAGTAATCTTACTAAGGTCACGGAGACCAATGAAGATGAAACTACCTATGAATATGATAGCAACAATAATCTGACCCGCACGGTGGATGCTGCAGGCAGAGCAACCATTGTTACCTATAACAAGACCCATGATCCAACTTCTGTTGTGGACAGTGAAGGCAACGGTCATTTCTTTGAATATGATTATGATAAAAACAAAAAAGAATACTATGCCCGGATAAGAACCAGCTCCGGCAGAATCAAAGAAGTCTGGTACAATGAAAAAGGCGAGAACAAGCGAGTTGATATCAATGGCCGTACCGTAGAAAAAATAGATATGGATGGCCGTAACTATACCCTTATTGATGAGAAAAAGAACCAGATTAAAAAAGAGTTTGATGAACGTGAAAATCTAACAAAGATTCTTTATCCCGATGGTACGCAGGTCTCATTTGAATATGATTTAAGATTTAATAAAGTGCGTCGCATCGAAGATCAATTGGGCCGTGTCACTACTTTTGAATATGATGATACCGGCAATCTGATCACAAAAACAGATGCAAAAGAGACCCTGTCAGAACGGGTGACAAGCTTTACCTATGATGCCCTGGGCAGAATCGAAACCGCTACCACCCAGGCAGATACAAATACAGATGAAACCGTTACCAGTTTTACCTACGATGCCAAAAGCAATATTGAAACTATCACCGATCCCATGAATCAGATCACCCGGTTTCTGGAATATAACAGCATGGGTAACCTGTTGAGAATGGAAGATGCCCGGGGCAATGAATGGAAATTTGGATACGATGCTAAGGGCCGCCTGATATCCCAGACTACACCCAAGGAGAATAAAACCTCCTGGGAATATGACGGGGCCAATAACCGTACCGCCATGGTCAATGCGCTTCTCAAACGCTTTGAGTTTGAGTATGACGATCACAACAATATGATCAAGGCTATAGACCCGTATGCCAAGTTCATTGAGA
>JAWSVH010000019.1:0-55602 GCA_033852015.1 Desulfobacula sp. | reverse complement strand
GTAAAATCCATTGATGGTGCCGGTAACGAAATCATCTATACTTATGATGAAACACTGGCTTCACCTGTGCCGTCCAACATCCCAGTCAGCATTAAATACCCTACGTTTACCCGTAATTTTACCTACGATAAAATGGGCCGCCTGATCAAAGATACCAGTGTGCTGGATGCCCAGGACTCCCAGGTTCAGGAACAGAACTATGATACGGCAGGGAATCTGATATCTTCCAAAGACAATCAGGGCAATACCACCACCTATGAATATGATGATCTGAACCGTCTGGTCCTGACCATACCTCCTGATCTGGGAGAAATCCGACGGACTTACGATAACCGCAATAACCTGATCATGCTGGAAGATCCCAATCATGGGATTCAGTATTTTACCTATGACAAGAACAACCGCATGACCAGTGCTGCTAAACCCATGACTGAACAGACCCAGTATGAATACGATGCAGTGGGCAACAAAGTCGCAGTGGTGGATGCTCAAAACCAGCGGATTGAGTACACCTATGATATGGACAATAAACTGGAGCAGGTCCGGTATTACGCCCCTGCTGATTTGTCCACCCCGGTTAAGACCGTCAATTTTACCTATGATAAACTGGGTAATATCTTAACCTATAATGATGGTGAAACTTCTGGTATTTATACCTATGATGATCTTTCCAGAAAACTGACAGAAACCGTCAATTACGGTCCTTTTGTCCTGTCCCATGCCTATACGTATTATGCCAACGGTGCTAAAAAGAGCTTTACCGGCCCGGACGGCAATACCATAACCTATGCATATGATGAGGGTAACCGCCTGGCTGGTATTAATATTCCCACCCAGGGCCAGATCAGTTATGCCTATGACGCAGCTCGTTGGAACAACCCGGCTTCTATGCTGCTGCCCGGTGGTTCAAAGCAGGAATATACTTATGATCCGCTCATGCGGATTAAAACCATCGCAGCATTTGATCCGGGCAAGAACCCGTTGATGACCCGTGATTATACATACTCACCCCGGGGTAATATCACTACTAAAGCCACCGAGCACGGGAACTACACCTATGATTATAACACGCTCAACCGCCTGACCACAGCCCTGAACCCGACCGTGGCGGACGAGGCATATACCTATGATAGCCTTGGGAACCGGAAAACAGATGTAAAAGTTCCCGGCGAATTAATTTACAACGCCAACAATGAACTTGAAACACGTGGTGATACCAGCTATGGTTACGATGCAAATGGTAACATGACCCAGAAGACAAAGGGTACTGATGTTACCTTGTTCTTTTACAATATAGAAGATCGTTTGGATCATCTTGAAAATGCCGCAGGCGAGACCATTGCCGCCTATGGGTACGATCCGTTCGGTCGCAGGCTCTGGAAAGAAGTGTCCGGCACCCGGACATACTTTGCTTACGCCAATGAAGGCTTGATTGGTGAATATACAGCCACAGGGACAGAGATTAAAACATATGGCTACAAGCCTGGTTCCACCTGGACCACTGATCCTCTCTACATGAAGATCGGATCAGAGTATTACTGGTACCAGAATGATCTTGCCGGAACACCTCAGAAGCTGATTGCCACAAACGGCCTTGTGGTCTGGGATGGCAAGTACGACGCGTTTGGTAATTGCCAGGTTGAGATTGAAGGCATTACCAATAACCTCAGGTTTGCAGGCCAGTACTATGATGAAGAGACCAGGCTGCACTATAATCTGAATCGCTACTACGATCCGCAGATTGGTAGGTATCTGAGAGCTGATCCGTTTGGCGATGGGTTGAATCTATATGCTTACTGCTTCAATAATCCTAACAGTTTGATTGATCCATTAGGATTATGCGCCTACAACAAGGCCTCTGGGTGGGTACATGGTATCCTAGCTGGCTTAGGAATGATCCCTGCTATCGGTATTATACCTGATTTTATTGATGCGGTGCTCTGCTCGATAGAAGGCGATTTTCAGGGGGCCTCTCTATCTGGTTTAGCAATGATACCTGGTGCTGGGCAAGCCAGTAGAATTGCGCAGTATGGATTAAAATCGAAGAAGGTAATTGTTATTGGTGAGGGAATGGATGCAATTAAAAAAGCTGTTAAAGAATTAAGAAAAGAAGGCATAAATGCGAAATGGTATCAAGCGTGGAGTAAAAATTTCCCTAAAAATCGACGCATGATTCCAAAGGAATTGGATGCTGCATTAAAAAGAAATAAAAGATGGATAAAATCTAAAATGAAAGAGGGATACAATATATATGATATCGGTCCTGATGGTAGAAACAGTCCGTTTTATAGCTTAGAAAAAGAATTGACAAAAAATTACCCAACTATTCCCCTTAAGAGGCCATAATGAATAAAGACCATTTTTTTGATGTTTGTAAGAAAAAATTTGCGCCAGTAATCAAGAAATTTAATTTTAAGATCTCCAAGCAAATAGATGAAGATTGGGGATATAAGCTATTCCTCCAAAACAGGACAACTGGTATTGAATTATATTATGAATTTAGAGACATGATGGTTTTTCTTAAATTATATCAGCTTATTAATGGTAGTATACAAATACAAAAGGGAGAGATAAGACCCGAGACAATTTTGAATGGTTTCGACATTAATGATCTTTTAGATATAAGATCACCATCATCAAAAATTCCGTCACAAGAAACTATTGATGGACTCGACAAAATTATCAAGAAAATAGCATCAGGAAAAAAAGTTAAGCTGGATGAATACCCTCAAGAAATTAAAGATGGTGATTTGTCAATTGACAATATTTTATCAAAGCATGCTGAAAACGTAGAAAGATATGCAGAAGATATTCTTATAGGAGATTTTTCATTGTTTGTTGAACTTGATAAAATAGTAAAAAATCGGGCAAGAATAGAAGCATTTGAAAAATGGGGGAAAAAAGCTGAAGAATTTGGATGGGGAATTCTATAAAAACATGCAGGGGGTCAGGTCTTGAAATATAAGATTTTGCAAAGATTGTTTTTTTAAAACTCCTCAGGCATAAGTCGGGCCCCATGGATCACAGCAATGACATCGATCTGGTCTGGCTTGATTCGGTAGATAATCCGGTATGGTTTTTCTATGACTTCCCGGATATCTTCGGCAATCTGTTCAGTGATACTTTTCAGATACGGTTTTTAAACTGCTTGAACAAAAGAATGGCTCCCCAGGCAAGGGAAATCGTAAAGATGATGGTTCCGGTTGCTACACACAGTTTTGCGATAAAATGATCGTATCGCAACAGGCCTGATTCGGTAAGAATATATTCCCAGTCATGGAAACCATAGGGAGATGAATATCCGAAATTTCCTCCCACCAGAGGCAGGCTCAGAGATCTGGCATCATTCACATAGGGTGCGATATCAAAAAAGTTTTGCCCGAACCACCATAAGGTTACACAAGCACC
This sequence comes from Desulfobacula sp., assembly GCA_033852015.1. Taxonomy (GTDB): domain Bacteria; phylum Desulfobacterota; class Desulfobacteria; order Desulfobacterales; family Desulfobacteraceae; genus Desulfobacula. The sequence continues at coordinate 52,194 of JAWSVH010000019.1, read as the reverse complement.
AAATGTATCCCGTGTTTTTAGCAGAAAGGTGAGAAAACAGATCAAGGGTATTATCATCTGCGCTATAGTCCCGCCAAGAGAAGTAATAAAAGATCCTAACGGACGAAAGATAATATGTCCGGTTTCATGAAACGGCAGATTGACAAGATGCATGAAAGACTCGCCGGCATAATTGCTCTGGATGGGAGAAGCAATAAATTTTATGCCCCAGATAGCCAGGCTGATAAGGACTGCTGCCCTGCAGTAAATGATGATAGTGTTGTTTTCCGGCTTCGTGTACAAGAATAGATCTTTAATTGAAAACCGTGGCTCCGGCGGTTTGACGGGTTTTAAATTTGAATCAAGTAAGGGGTTGTATTTTGCAAAAATAATACCGCACCGTTCACATTCTGTGGTTCTGTCTTTCTGTTCGTTATGGCATTTTGGACAATCAATCATACATTCTTCTGTCTTTTCTCAGGGCTGAACAATATCTCTCATGTTCTTGTTTTGTGGCCGATTGCAATTGATTTTACATATGCTTATCAGTCATGCAATTGAATGACAAGCGCAAACTACCTGTGATTGCCCAAATTCTGGTCATACTTTGAGCCGAATTAGCAGTTTTTTTCGAGAGGGGTGCCCCCCCATCCTTCAATTTTATAAAAATGTCTGCCAAAACCAGAACCAAAAGAGTGCAATGACTGCAAAGAGACCCTTTATGCATACGATGCTAAAAACAACCTGACCAAAAAGACCAATGCCGAAGGTCATGCAACAACCATTACCTATAATCAGACCAATGACCCGATAAAGGTGGAAGATGACCGTGGCGGGATCTTTTTGTTTGAATATGATTATGACAAAAACAAAAAAGAGTATTACTCTCGGATTCAAAATCCTGCCGGCAAGATAAAAGAAGTCTGGTACAACGATAAAGGCGAGACCAAGCGGGTGGATAACAATGGCAGGACCATTCAAAAAATTTCCCAGGAAAGTCGTACCAATGCCATAATTGATGAGGCGAAAAATACAACTAACAAAGAATACGATGAACGGGATAACCTTAAAAAAGTCACCTATTCCGATGCCAGCACAGTTCTGTATGAATACGATCTTAGATTTAACAAGGTCAAGACCATGCAGGATCAACTGGGCCGGATTACCCAATACGAGTATGATGCAAACGGGAACCTGATCACAAAAACCCAGGCGCCAAACACTGAGAATGAACAGGTTACAAGCTATACCCATGATGCTATGGGCCGGGTGCTCACGGTCACCACCCATGCAGACACTCTCACCAGTGAGGCTGTCACCACATTTGTCTATGATGAAAACGGTAATCTGGCATCCATCACAGATCCTGAAGAGAACACCACCTTGTTTACATCATACGATATCATGGGCAATCTGCTGGAAAAGATCGATGCCAGGGATAAAACCTGGGTCTATGAGTATGATGCCAAAGGCCGTTTAAAATCAGCCACCAATCCATTAACCCATAAAACCAGCTATGAGTATGACGGCATTGATAATCGGACTGCCATGATTACACCGGATCTTAAACGATTTGAATACGAATACGATGAAAAAGGCAATCTGGTTAAAACCACAGATCCGTTGAGCAACATCACCCGGCTTGAATACAGTCTGGATGGAAAGCTGCTCAAACAGATTGATCCAGAAAATAAAGAGACTGCCTATGAGTACGATACAGACCGCCGTCTTCTCAATACCATTGACGGCAGCGGCAACACCACCACAATGGAATACAGCCAGGGCGGGTGCAGTTCGTGCTCTGGTACAACATCAAAGCCTGCCCGTGTGATCTTTCCGACATTTGAGAAGAGCTTTACCTATGACAGTCTGGGTCGCAAATTGTCGGAAACAGATGTTCTTAGTGAGTTGCTCGCCCATACCACCCAGTTTGAATATGACAACGCCGGTAACCTGTTAAAGAAAACCGATAGAATGGGTAAACAAACCCATTATGTGTATGATGATCTAAATCGCCTGAAAATGGTGGTGGACCCGGCAGATGAGTATACCAGCTATGTTTATGACAGCCGGGGCAACCTGATCGAACTGACCGATGCAGATCAGAACAAGACCCAGTTTGAGTATGACGCAAACAATCGCTTGAAAAAAGAGATCCGGCCCATGGGGGAAGAGACCTTGTATGAGTATGATGCCACAGGGAACCTGATCCGGAAAATAGACGCCAAAAACCAGAAAACAGAGTATGAGTATGATGATGCAAACCGCCTTGCTTTTATCCGGTACTATACAACTGCGATAGATACCACCCCGGTTAAAACCGTTTCCTTTGCTTACGACACCAAAGGCAATCTGCTCTCTTATTCAGACGGTAGCACAACTGCATCCTATACGTATGATGATCTGAATCGCAAATTGACCGAAACCACAAATTTTGGCCCATTTGAAAAAACATTGGCCTATACATGGCATAAGAACAGCCTGAAAAAGAGTTTTACCCCGCCCGATGGCAGTGCCATCAGCTACGCCTACAACGAGAACAACCAGCTTGCAGGCATAGAAATCCCAGGGCTGGGTGCCATATCCCATGGTGCCTATAAATGGACCCGCCCCCAGACCACACAACTGCCCGGCGGCTCCACCACCACCCGAACCTATGATGCCCTGATGCGGACCACAGCCATCACCACAAAAGATCCGGGAGCCAATCCTGTCATGACATATAGTTATGCGTTTGATCCCATGGATAATATTACCCAGAAAGCATCAGAACATGGGGAGTACAATTATACCTATGATGATCTCTATCGCCTGACGGATTCGGATAACCCGGATGTCCCGGAACTGACAGATGAAACCTTTACTTACGATCCTGTGGGTAACCGTCTCACAGCATCAGATACACCGGGCACTTGGGCGTACAACACAAACAATGAGCTTGAAACCCATGGCAATACCAGTTATGTTTACGATGCAAATGGTAACATGACCCAGAAAACGATAGATGGTGTGGTTACCCGGTTCTTTTACAATATAGAAGACCGCCTTGAACGGGTGGAAGATGGTTCAAATAATATGATCGCCTTCTACACCTATGATCCTTTTGGACGAAGGCTCTCCAAGCTTGTATCCGGTATTACCACCTATTATCTCTATTCTGATGAAGGCCTGGTGGCAGAATATACACAAACAGGCACCGAGATCAAAGCATATGGCTGGAAACCCGGTAGCACTTGGGGAACAGATCCCCTGTTCATGAAACAGGGCGGCGAATACTACTTCTACCACAATGACCACCTTGGCACTCCCCAGAAACTGACAGCTGTAAACGGGGCTGTGGTTTGGTCAGCGAAGTACAGCTCGTTTGGTAAGGCTTATGTTGATCCTGCCAGCACGGTTGAGAATAATTTGAGGTTCGCTGGGCAGTACGAAGATGGAGAGACGGGGCTGCATTACAATTTTCATAGGTTTTATGATCCAGGTGTTGGGAGGTATTTGAGACCCGATGAAAAAGGCCTATCCGCTAATGTAAATGTTTATAATTATGCAAATAATAATACGCCTCTATATGTAGATCCCAATGGGGAATCGACAATAGTTCTTATTGGTGTTGGACTTGTAGTTACTGGAGTGGTTTATATAGCGATAGTTGATCATTTGCGTAGGCACCCACCAAGTTTTCACTGGGAGCCACGATGGCCTGATCCCCCAATTCCACCACGTTCAAAACCTAAACCTGAGGATATAAAACCTGATCCAACAGTTGATGATATTCTGAACAAAGATCCTCTTGAAAATACAACTTGTGAAACTCGAGATGTCAGGTATGAGAAACCTCCAGAAAAAGAGCCAGGGCGACATGAAAAATGTATGGAAAGAGCCCAAAAAAGATTTCCTGATAACAGATTAAAAAGATGGAGTAATTACGCCGCATGCATGGCAGTCGGCATATCAGAAATATTTCATATTCCGGGGAAATAATACTATATGAAACTTTTTAATTTTTTTTTAGAACCTTGGCTTGCTGGAAAAGCAGACTCAAAAATGCGTAGAAAAGACTATGATGGTGCTATCGATCTCTTTTTAAAAGTTCTAAAACTTATTCCTGATGACTCGTCAGGTATTGAACTATATTACTATGAGGTTGGAAGGTGTTACCAAAAACTAAGTGACCATAATACCGCTATATTTTGGTTTGAAAAGGCTTATCATATTTTTCGAAGCATTGATGAAAAAAATTATAGTAAAAATGATGTTAATTTATTAATATCGTACGGGTATAGCTTGAAACAAAATGGTTGTCTGCAAGATGCAAAGCAAATTTACAAAGAAGCTGAAGAGTTAAGGGAGCTGTTATAATTTTTCGGGTTAACCGGGGATCGAACCAAGGAAAGTTATTGAAGGACTCCGGGGTCAGATCTGTCCTTGACTCTTTACCAAATAACCTCAACTGGATATTTGACAAACAAAGGCAGGGAGTCAGGTCTTGAAAAATAAGATTTTAGCATGGATCTTTGATAAATTAGAGTAGTGGAGTATGAATACGAAAAGTTAAAAATGGGTAAAAAAACCGTTTTTTTTGACATCGTATAAATCGGGTGCAATATGTTGATTTTTAAGGAGATATGAACTAAAAGCCGAACCTGCTAAAAGTGGTCATTTACCACAATGACCACCTTGGGACACCCCAGAAAATGACAGCGGTTAATGGGGCTGTGGTTTGGTCAGCTAAGTATAGTTCGTTCCTTGATGCAAATGTGGATCCTTCTTCCACAATCACCAATAACTTAAGAGCACCCGGTCAATATTTTGATGAGGAAACCAACCTACATTATAATTGGAATAGGTATTATGTCCCTGATATCGGAAGATATCTGACTCCTGATCCGATTGGGCTGGCGGGTGACTTTAATTTGTATAATTATTGTTTTGGAGATCCGGTTGGTTTTTATGATGAAGAGGGTTTGTCTGCAAAAAGCTATGGATTATGTGTTGCTGCATGTTATTTGGGGGTAAGTGCTGCAGAAATGGCTACATTGTTTGATGAAGATAAAATGCCTAGAAGTTTGAGACGACAGTACGAGAAAGAAATTAGAAAAAATTATAAAAAGAAATTGAGGCAGTTAACTAAAAGGCAACAAAAGGAATTTATAAATGATGTTGTAAAACGCAAAGCAAAAAAGAAAGCAAAAAAGTTTTTGATGAAAAAAGTTGGGATCAGATTAGCAACTAAATTAGCTCCTAATGCTATACCTGGTCTTGGTCAAGTTGTTTCTGGCGTTTTAATGGCTGGAGACATCATTAAAGTTGGATATTGTGCAACTGTTTGTGCTAGAGGTGAATGTTTATGAAAACTACCAATAAAACTATTATGAAGTGGCTAATTTTATCATCATTTTTTGCATGTATCATTACCTCGATTAATGTTTTTGTGTATAATTATTATTATCTAAAAAATGTGTATAAAAATGTGTATACCGCAGATGGTGAATGGATACTATCTGTTGATAAACTATTGGGCTATTTCGGTGATAAAGTCGGATTGATTTTATCGATAACAAATTTTAGTGTGATTATAGCGGTACTAATATTATATTTAATCTCAGAAATAAAAGATAAGCATTACGAAAAAACAGTTTTTAAGGAGATGGCTCGAAAAAAGACTAAAAATAAATAATAATTAAATAAAGAGATCAGATCTGCCCTTAGCTCTTGCTCATAGTTTTAACAAATGGCTTTATTGTTCTTTGAAAATAAAAAATCGGGACTGTAGTATGGATATGAAAAATCAAAAATTGCTGAAAAAACCGTATTTTTGCAATCGCTTAAATCTGGTGCAATATGTTGATTTTTAAGAGGATACGAACTAAAAGCCGAACCTGCTAAAAGTGGTCATTTACCATAAATAAGCCGGGGGTCAGGTCTTGAAATATAAGATTTTTTGGGTCACCAAATAATTTTAACTGGATATTTACCAAACATGGCATCGTTTGTGATCACCGGTATTTGTTCGGTGATACCCTGGGCAATGATCAGTCGGTCGAAAGGATCTTTGTGATGGAATTCAAGGTTGATAATTTCAGAGATATGATTCAGTTCGATAGGCAATATATCTATGGCGTTTTTCTCAAGTTGGGTAGGTATGAGCTGATCAAACGGCTTGAGCAGTTCAAGTTTGCCCAGGCTTGTTTTAATGGCAATATCCCAAAGACTTGCTGCGCTTAATACCAGGTCATTGTTAAAATCGGTTATGTAATTACGGGCGTTCTTGGTGAGCCTGTCGCTTCCGGAAATAAACCAAAGAAATGCATTGGTATCCAGCAGGGCTTTCACTAAATATACTCCTTAAAATCTTCCAGAGGAGTATCGAAATCATCTGTCATTTTGATCAACCCTTTTGCAGAGCCAAATTCTCTTTGTTTTTTCTTTTTTGAAAGACCGATAATTTTGGCGATCGGCAATCCTTGTTTTGTGATGATAATGGTTTCTTCAATATCCTGTTCAAGGATTTTTGGAAGCTGGTGTTTAACCTGACTGATATCTATATTTTGCATGGCAAGCCCTCGCGTATATTTAATTATTAAAGTTATACTTTTTACCGAATAAAAGCAAGTTGAGTCGTTAGAGGTCCGAGGTTAGGTCTTGAAATATCAGTTTTTAATTGGGGTCAGGGTAAAATTAACCCTTGCACATTTTGCCGACAAATTTCAATGTCATTGCTTTCAATTACAGTTATGAAATTGTCTTTCATGATTTTTGCCACCTAAAATGATATAAATTCGGAGAAATCATTTGTTCTCTTAATAGACTGTTTATACATCGTTGACACATGACATCATTATTGTTATGTTTGGTTTAAACAATGTTTCAACTAAAATAGGAGATAGCTTTATGGAAATGATTGTCAAAAAATGGGGTAATAGCCTTGCCACCAGGATACCTAAAGCCATTGCCGATGCTATAGGCCTGCATCTTAATCAAAAAATCAATATCGAGACCAAGAACGGTAAAATTGTTATTACGCCTGTTCTAGAAAAAAAAGAATATACCATTGATGAACTGCTCAGCCAATGTGGTTCAAATTCTTTTAAGCTTGATGCTGAAGATAAAGCATGGCTCAATGATGAGCCTGTGGGAAGGGAATGGTAATGCCAAAACGGTATATTCCTGAACGTGGCGATATCGTCTGGACCGATTTTAACCCGGCCGCTGGGCATGAGCAGATGGGTAAAAGACCGGCCATTGTCCTTTCTCCTTCTATTTTTAACAAAAAGATTTTGTTGGCTTTGGTGGCCCCGATAACAAGCCGAGTTCGTGGACATGGCTTTGAGGTTCCTTTAAAGGGTAAAAAAATCAGCGGTGTGGTCCTTTGTCAGCAGGTGAAGACTATTGATTTTGTTGAAAGAGGGGTGCAATTTGCTGAAAAAGCACCAGATAATGTAATCAGAGAGGTGTTGGCAAAAGTTAAAGCTATTGTTGTATAAATAGTTAAGAAAGGCAGGCGTCAGGTCTTGAATTATCAGTTTTTGTGAAATCTATGTGTGATTTGTTTAATTCCTGAAAAGGGTGTCAGATCTGCCCTTGACTCGTGCTAATTTTACCCAAGAACCTTGTTGCATCCAGTATCTGTATGCCTTGGTAATGCTTGAGGTTCCAGATGTAATCGGCTTTTCCTTCCAGAGCACACTTAAAAGAAGTGCATACTCGCTGTTATCCAAGAGAGCATGTCAGGGAATAGGGCGTATTGACATTGCCTGATTTATGGGTAATTATGGGTATATTTATGGGTATATTTATGGGTATTCGAAAGGAAAAAACATGTTAAATCCCTCTATAAAGATCACAACAGAGATATTAAATCTCATCGCAAAAACAGATGAGTTCAAGGGCGAGTGGAAGGCTATTGGCAGTTTGGCACCGGAACGCTTGAACGCATTAAAACATGTTGCTACCATCGAATCCATTGGCTCATCTACCCGGATCGAGGGTGTAAAACTGACTGACCGGGAGATAGAACAACTATTATCCGGGTTGGATAAAAAATCTTTTGGGTCCAGGGACGAGCAGGAAGTTGCCGGCTATGCGGATGTGATGAATATTGTGTTTGAATCTTATGAAGATATCGCCTTTACAGAAAACTATATGCGACAGCTTCATAAGATGCTTCTTCAATACAGTTCAAAGGATACCCGCCACCGAGGGGAATACAAAAAGATGCCTAACCATGTGGAGGCTTTTGACCATGATGGAAAAAGCCTTGGCGTGATCTTTGAAACTTCCTCACCCTATGACACTCCAAAGGATATGACAGAATTAATGGAGTGGGTGAACCGGCAGTTAAAAGAAAAAGAACTCCACCCCCTGTTAATCTTATCCGTATTTGTTGTTCATTTTTTGGCAGTCCATCCGTTCCAGGATGGCAACGGCAGGCTGTCACGGATATTGACAACCCTGCTGTTGTTAAAAGAAGGATACCTGTATGTTCCGTACAGTTCTCTGGAAAGCGTCATTGAGAAAAACAAGGATAATTATTATCTGGCATTGAGAAAATCCCAGGCCACCTTTAAATCGGAACATTCTGAATATGAGCCCTGGATATCATTTTTTTTAAATGCGCTTGATGCTCAAAAAGAAGTGCTGTCGCGAAAAATTAAAAGAGAACAAAGCTTGATGAAGCTGTCCCGGTTGTCGCTCCAGATCATTGATCTTGTGAAAGATCATGGAGAGCTGTCCATATCCGAGATTGAATCCATTACAAAAGCCAACCGGAATACCTTGAAAAAAAGACTTGCGGCGCTCGTGAAAGATAAACATCTGTTCAGCCAGGGTCAGCGCAGAGGCACACGGTATGTTCTTGGTATAAAATAGCGAATGTTATTGTTTGTTTTTCTTTTAACTGCTCTATTTAAAGATGCGGATTGTCTCCGGTGCTCGGGCTTCAGTCTGCCAGAAAAAAATATGGCAGTCTTGTGCATCCTGCGCCAACCAGGCTTCCCTCTCTGCACTATACATAACGTTGGAATTCAGGGGCCGCTGACCGTAGCCGAGGGGACAAGTGGCTCGCCACTTGCGGTCCGCTGCAATGACCGGTCATTGCAGCGATTTTAATCAAATCTGATGTGTGGCATATTCGTCCAAAAGACGGCGTATCATTTTCTGGTATTGAGTATTGTACTTTTTCGCTTCTTTTTTAAAAAAATCAACACTGACCTTACTTAGAGCAATCGTTACTTTGACGGTTTCATCTTTTAATACCAGTTCTTCTGGAGATGGCAGGAAGTCAGATACAATTTTAACATTTCCCATTGCCTCATCTGTGTATTTAATTTTCGTTTTCATAGATTTTTTTTCCTTTCCGCCAGTATCCGGCGCCAAATATTCTGATTTTATTTGAACGATACGTGAATCTTACAGTTAAGATTCCCTCGGAAACTTTGCCCAAACAGCAGAACCTTTTTTCATCTAAGCTATGTTCCAGATCTTCTAAGATGATACGGTTGTTGTCCAAAAAAGCTAATTGGGCAAAGGCAAACGATACGCCATGTTTCTTTTGGTTGGCTTTATCTTTATCATCGTTCCATTCAAAATCAGTTTTGTTAGCCATGCCACAAATATAAAACTGTGTTGGTTAATTGTCAATATATTTATATGGCTAATTATACGGACCGATCTATAACAAACATTATGTCTACTTTACGCAATGCTCCGCTTCCTTTGCGCCCTTGCCACCTCCACTTTGCCTTCACGCTTCCCCTTAAAAGAAGAAGACCAATTTTATATGCGCCGGCTTACGCCGGCATTGGTGCGGCAGTTAAAGAAAAAACAACGATATATCCTTGAAAAAGCCGATGTTAAATTGTTGAGTTAATCATAAAAATAGTTTGTTTTAATCCTGAATTTATGGGATAAAACAAACTATGCTTAATGTTAAAGAAGAAGAAATGCTCAAAAAACTTGGGCAGCGTTTGAAAGATGCCCGGCTGAAATTAAATGATTTGCAAAGAGAGTTTGCATTCAGGATTGGGGTGTCAGCGCCAACACTATATAAAATGGAACAGGGAAGCCCTTCTGTATCTATTGGTACATGGATCAAAGCGTTATCTATGTTGAGCAGACTGGATGATTTTGATAAATTGATAGCATCAGAAGAATCACTGTTCGATAGATATGAGGCATTGGAAAAAACAAAGACCCGGCAACGGGTAAGAAGGCAAAAGACAAAATGATCCGATTATTTGTCAATGTGACACTACCCAATAATACAATGTTGTTTTGCGGCGAAATTGTCACGACATCACCTGATCCCAGAGGTGTGATACAGGGCGCCTTTAGATATTCTCCCGAGTATCTTAGCCATCCGCTTGCTTTTTCTTTAGATCCTGTGAATCTGCCGTTAAGCTCACAAGAGTTTGGGGTATTCCGGCCAGAAGGTGTGCATGCCGTTTTTGAAGATGCGCTTCCTGATGACTGGGGCAGAAACCTTTTGATAAAAAAAGCTCAACTTGGAAGGGGTGAACAAACTATCCCAAGGATGCTTGAAGCTTTAGGGGCAAATGGATTGGGAGCTCTGAGCTTTGAATCAAAACAAAATAGGCTTGCTGTATCAGATTCTTCTGCTGTTATGAAAGATTTGGAAACTCTTTTGAATACAGCTTTAAAGTATGAATCAGGATTGCAAATAGAGGAGCAAGATTTGCAATTGTTATATCAAAGCGGCAGCAGCCCTGGAGGAGCCAGACCTAAAGTTCTTTGCCGAAAAGCGACAGGGTCTTATTGGATAGCAAAGTTCCCCCGACACAATGATTTATTCCATGTAGAATCTATTGAAGCGGCTATCCTTGAATTGGCGAAACGTTCAGGGTTGTCTGTTCCTGAATTTGAGATCCAGAATATGGGCAGTAAAAAAGTTTTGCTGGTAAAACGATTTGACGTTTCAGATAAAGGCGGCCGGTATCATATGATCAGTATGCAGACATTGCTTCAGGCTCAAGGGTATTATTTTTTAAGTTATGAAGATATGCTTGATGTGGTAAAGGCTCATAGTCATCAGCCGTCAGTTGATGTGCCATCTTTATTTCGCCAGATGATTTTTAATATAGCAATCGGAAATACGGACGATCACCTTAAAAATTTTTGTATGCTTCGTAAAGAATCCGGATATTGTTTGTCGCCGGTATATGATGTATTACCGGATATATATGAAAAAAGAGAGCATTCATTATCTTTTTCTTCTGCAGCAGGTTTGTTACCCCAAAACAGAAAAACTATGCAAAGTATAGGTGAGGGCCACAAAATTGAAAAGATTAGTCAGATTATTGATGCGGTTGTTCAGGCAGTGTCCGGTTGGAAAGAGGTATTTGAACAATATGATGTCCCTGAATCTGAAATCCAGCGACTTGAGTGGAGCATTAAGAGACGAATTGAATACCTGGAATGACCCAGCTGAAGGCAGGGGTCAGGTCTTGAAAAATAAGATTTTATAGTGAGATTTGTGGAAAAATTTCATTCCTGGTGAAGATGTTTGCCCTATACTCTTGTGCGGAATTAGATGTCTGGAGAACCCGTTATTTTACAGTATATGCCTTATCATGGGGCCCTATCGTTAGAAATACAATGGTTTTATCAGGCAGGCCCTCACAAAAACAAAATTCACAGCTTTGAATCTTGCGGCATTCTTCACAAACCACAAAAATAATACGAAAGTTTTTGTTAATCCTGATACTGCGGCATCCGGTCAAATTTAATTTTCCTTTGTGATCACCAAGGAATTCGGTGTTATGATATGGGGCTTCCAGAAGTCTGGTTATCTTAGTTTTGGCTAAATTTTTTGTTGATGAATATTTGTGTAGATTTTTGACAAACAAATCTTCGTACATCGCCTAGTAATTACTCACCCCAGACCTCATCGTGTGAATGTAATTTTACATGGTCTTTAATCTTTCGCTTTAGGATATCTTCCATATCTTTATAGAGCGGCATATTTGGATCAAGATAGAAAGTGCCAGATTCTGTTTTTATTAACATAGAGAGTTCTTCACGGATAATCCTTCTGATTAGCGGTTCAAGGATTTGGCTAATTTCTTCAGCTCGCCCAGGATCTTGATAGGTCTGGCTCATTTTTTTCTCCTTCCTCTTAGACAAGGTGTTTACGCTTTTAAATATAGTCTTTATGATAATATTTTACAACAAATTCAACAAATTTCTTAAGGGTCAGGTCTTGAACAAATTTCTTAAGGGTCAGGTCTTGAACAAATTTCTTAAGCAAATTTCTTAAGGGTCAGGTCTTGAAAAATAAGATTTTATTTGGTATTCAAACAAAATCATGACCCGACCTTTAAGAATAGAATTCCCCGGTGCAGTTTACCATGTTACATCTCGCGGTAACGCCCGGGATAATATTTATCTAAAAGATGAAGATCGCAGCAATTTTTTACAAATACTTTCGAATGCGATTGAAAGGTACAATTGGTTGTGTCACGCATTCTGTTTGATGGACAATCATTATCATCTTCTTATAGAAACGATAGATCCAAACCTTTCACTGGGCATGAGACATCTTAATGGCGTTTACACGCAATCTTTTAACCGCAGATACCATCGAGTGGGACATGTTTTTCAGGGTAGGTATAAAGCGATCCTTGTTCAAAAGGATGCACACCTGATTGAACTTTGCCGGTATATTGTCTTGAACCCTGTAAAAGCAGGCATGGTTGATAAGCCGGGGGATTGGAAATGGAGCAGCTATAATTCAACGATTTCTAATAATCATAAAACTGATTTTTTAACAACAGACTGGATATTAGGGCAGTTTTCAGCAACACGACAGGTGGCACAGGAAGAATATAAAAAGTTTGTTGAGCATGTAACAGCAGAAGAGAGCTTGCCCTGGGAGCATTTAAAGGGGCAAATATTTTTGGGAAGTGATGACTTTGTTAATTCAATGAAAAGATCTCAAACCAATGGTGAGAAGATTAAAGAGATACCAAAGGTTCAAAGATTTGCAAATCGTATGAAACTTGAAGATCTGTTCAAGAATATCACAAGCAAGCAGAGTCGGAATGCAAAAATATGGGAAGCACATGTGAAGTGTGGCTATAAGATGAGAGAGATCGCCGAATATTTATCGATACACTATACAACGGTGAGCAAGGTCATAAATCTGATGGAAAAGTAATAATTCAAGACTTGATTATCTCAGTTTTTCAAATTTATGGGTAAATATGGGTATGTTTATGGATATAAGACAGGAGTTATTAACTTATGGATAAAGATTTGGCGTTTAAATGGCTCTTCAAGGGTCTGGCATATTTGTGCGTGGGGGCAATATTTTATCAGATCTTTTGCATGGGCGGGATCTGACCGGCCAGCATCGGCGCCAGGATGGTGACCCGAATAATTCCTTTGCTTGTTGTTTATTATACTTTTGATACCATATCCAAACGATTTGAATAAAAGGCTATGGGGGGATTTTAATCAAGCAGCAGGGTCAAACGTTTTGACTTCTCTTTCCAATCTGTCACCTAACTTCATTTTGGCCATTTCAGTATCATAGTGAACCTGAATTCCGGTCCAGAAATCAACAGACATCCCAAAATAATGTGCCAGCCTTAAAGCAGTATCAGCACTGATTCCTCTTTCAAATCGGACAATTTTATTAATCCGCATGGCAGGAACGCCAATATCTTTAGCAATTCGATACTGGCTTATCCCCATTGGTTTTAAAAACTCTTCAAGCAATATTTGGCCAGGGTGTGTAGGGGGAAAATCTCTCATAATGGTACCTCCTTAATGATAGTTAACAATCTCAACACCATGCACGCCATCCTCTTTCCATTCAAAACAAATACGCCATTTGTTATTAATGCGTATGCTGTGTTGCCCTTTTCGATCGCCACTGAGTGTTTCTAATCGATTTGCAGGCGGTACTCTAAGATCATTTATTTCAGCGGCTCGATGAAGCATAATTAGCTTTCTTTCAGCCAGTCGCTGTATATCCTGTGGCAATTTTTTAGAAAAAAGACCATTAAATATAAATTGGGTTTCTTTGCATTTAAAATCTTTTATCATGGTCAATATAATAACCTATAAGGATATTATCGTCAAGGGGTATTGTTTTGAATCCTGCAAAAGCAGGCATGGTTGATAAACCGGGACATTGGAAATGGAGCAGTTATAAATCTATGATTTCTAATAATCATAACTTTGATGAGAAAGTAATAATTCAAGACCTGACCCCTATATCCTTTTGATAATTATTAAGGTGATGTCATCATCCGGGGTCTGATCTCCCATAAACTCCTTGAGAGCTTCGAGCAGGGCATACATGATCTGATGGGCACTTTTGTTTTGATGTTTTTTGATTATCTGCATTACATTTTCTTTCCCAAACATTTTCCCTTTGGCATTGCATGATTCCCAGATGCCATCTGTTCCAATAAAAAGAATTTGTCCCGGTGATATGTCGGTGATCGTGTTTTCGTTGTAACAAAACAGGTCATCAATCCCCAAAGGAATTCCCTGACCTTTTAATTCTTTGAATTCATCAGGTTTTGGATCGTAGAGCATGGCAGGATCATGCCCTGCTCTCACCCATGTGAGGGTTTGTGTTTTAATATCATATGCCAAAAGAAACAGAGTCATAAAACGGCCAGACTCACCAACATCTTTACAAAACTGGATATTCACATCATTGACAATGTTATCAAGTGATCCTGAAAGTGCAATTCTCTGACGTAAAAAAGCCCTTGCCGAGGCCATTAAAAGAGCAGCCGGAATACCGTGGCCGGATACGTCACCCAATGCAATTACTTTTGAATCAGAACTGTTTTTGGTGTCTATAAAATCAAAGTAATCTCCGCCGGTCTGGTCGCAATAAAGGCTTTTCCCGGCAATATCCAGACCGTCTATCACTGGCATCTTATCGGGGAGAAGGTTTTGTTGGACTTGCTTGGCGATTTCAAGGGACCGCAAAAGTTCATAGCGCTCTTTTAGGCCTTGGGTCATCTGGTTAAAATTCCGGGACAATACGCCCAGTTCATTATTGTCAATAACTCTTGCCCTGGCAGTAAAATCTCCCTTCCCAACTTTTCGCATGGCGGATTTTAACTCAAGGATGGGGGCCACAATACTGCGGGACATGAACATGGATAAAAAAACAACCAGTGTAAATTCCACAGTCAGTAAAAAGAGAATTAGAGACCGCAGGCTTTTTAATACCACGGCAGGCTCTGTTGTGAGCATCATTTGTGCTTTTTCGTAGGAAACAAGAGCCATATCAGCCAAGGGAAATAAACTGGCCAGTAAAAAGATGATCAGTATTCGTGACCAGAGGTTTATCCTGAAAACACCTTTTTTCAGAATAAATTCTCCTTTGGGGAAAAATCGTTCCCAGATCGGCCGGCAGGTTAGCTCTGTATGGAAAAAAACCATGACACTTGTCACAATGCCTGAAATAAAAATACCAATGGCAACTGAGAAAAAGTTCTCTATCTGCTCGGGGGTCATTTGAAAAGTAAATTTTTGAGTAATAAAACAAAAGGGCATTATTATTGAAGCAATCCACCAGTTAAAAAGGCTTATCGCAGCAGACGCAATTGGCAGGTTCAGGATTTTATTTTCAGCTTTCAGGGACAGCTTTTTAGAAATGGGAGTTTTGTTGATTTTTTGTTTAACGAAATTCCTGATTTCTTTCATCCAAAGATTGGCAAGAATCGTCCCCAGAACGATCAGGCCGGCCGAAAGACCAAGGGTAAAAAAGAGCGTATCTGACCATCCGGATACACGGGGGATAATTTCATCAAAAAAAGCAAAATAGGAAAAACAGGCGCAAATACCCGCAATATTGGCCAGTAGCTGTCTTAAGCTGTAGGAATGAGTCAGTTTTTTTTCAACACCCTGCCATGACAAGACTGAGAATTTTGCTTTTGATTTCATACGATAAGCTCTATCAAGAGAAGGGTGTCGTGTAAAGAAAAATCCTGGCGGAATATTCTGCTCCCGGATCTGATTTGGATGCTTTTTAGATCTCTTTAAACGTGGTGTGGTATTTTTTGATCAGATCCATATAGGTTTGAATACCCTCATCAAAACTTTTTTTATGATGGGGTTGCACTTTCTTTACAAATTGAGCGGGCGAGCCTGCATATATTTTTCCTGAAGGAATGACCTGACCGGTTCGAACAAGGGACTGCTCGGCAATGACGGAATTGGTGTTGATAACGGCATTGTCACAGATCATGGATTTCATACCGATCAGGCAGTGGTCATGGATTATGGCATCGTGAATCATCACCATGTGTCCAATGATTACCTGGTTACCGATGTCTGTTTTTGTGCCGTTGTGAATAACGGTATTTTCTTCCACCAGAGTTTGATCTCCAATGGTGATGGGGCCCAAGTCCGCCCGAATAATAGCACCAAAGCCGATATAGCAATTTTGACCAATGGTAACATCTCCAATAATCTGGGCTGTGGGAGCCACCCATGTGCCTTTTCCGATGACAGGTTTTTTATGGTTTACTTCATATATGGGCATTTTTAGTTTTTTGGGTTCTCCATTCTGGTGTATTAAATTAATTTAATACATGGCTTCGATCAAATTCTTGTATTTTTCGTTGATATTTTTGCGCCTCAGTTTTAAGGTTGGCGTAATTTCGCCATCCTCAATGGTAAAGGGTTTGGTAATCAGGGTGAATTTTTTAATGGTTTCGTATGGTGCTAATAGTTTTGAGTGATAAGTGATTCTTTTCTGGAAAAAGGCAATCACTTCAGGCTTTGACAGCAGCTCATCTATTGAGTTGTAAGAAATTTGTTTTTTGGCAGCCCAGGTTTCAAGACCTTCAAAGGAAGGAACCACAAGGGCACTGATAAATTTTTTGTTGTCCCCTATGGCTACGATTTGTTCGATAAAAAAATCTTTGCCCACAAGGGTTTCTATGTGTTGTGGAGCGATATTTTTTCCACCGGAAGTAATGATCAGATCCTTGATTCGGTCAGTGATCTTTAAAAAGCCATCGTCATCGATTTCCCCCACATCTCCGGTTTTGAACCAGCCATCGACAATTTCTTCGGCGGTTTTGTCTGGATTATTATAATAGCCTTTCATGACCTGGGGGCCTTTAACCTGTACTTCTCCGTCGTTGGCAATCCTGACGGTACAGCCGGGAACCGGCTTGCCAACCGTTCCGAATCTATAACTTCCCGGTGTATTGCACGATATCATGGGCGAGGTTTCGGTAAGGCCATATCCCTGGCAGATCAAAAGGCCGCAAGCAAAAAAGAACTCTTCAATATCCTGGTCCAGGGGGGCACCGCCTGCGGCAAAAAAGTTTTTATCCCCGCCTACGGTTTCTCGGATTTTTGACAGGACTAATTTATCAAAAAGAGCATGTTTTATTTTTAATCCAATAGAGATGCTTAATCCTGCTCGAAATTTTGTATAATAGTCTTCTCCGGTTTTGAGCGCTAATTTGAAAAGGATTTTTTTGGCAACCGGTGCAGTTTCCAATGCGTTTTTTACAGTGGCATATATTTTCTCATACAGCCTTGGAACCGAGACCATGGCTGTGGGCCGCACTTCTTTGAGGGTTTCAATCACAAGTTTTGGATCTTCCAGGTAGTGGTGTGTCGCACCTTTGTGATATACATAGTAAGACCACATCCGTTCAAACACATGACTTAACGGTAAAAAACACAGAGATGTATCGCTAGGAGAAACCTCAAAATTTGCATCTACGGCTTCCATCTGGTGGAATAGATTGCCATGGCTGATCATGACGCCTTTGGGATTTCCTGTGGTGCCCGAGGTATATATAATGGTGGTGACATCATCTTTTTTGATCTGACTTTGCCGGGAGTCAAGCTCATCTTTAAATTGAGATGGGTTTTGGATATCAATGAAGTCATCAAAGGTGTGTGCATTTGTACCATTGATATTAATTTGCGGGCTATAGGAAATAATGGTCAACGGGTGGCCGTCGGAGATAACAGCTTCCATGTTTGCATATTGAACAGGGTCGCCGGTAAAAATAAGGTGTATGTTTGCATCTTTGATGATGAACTGGGCTTGATCTTTAGTGTTTGTGGCATAAATCGGAACAGAAACCACGCCGGCAAGAACGCAGGCAAAATCTGTGATGGCCCATTCATATCGATTGGCAGAATATATGCCGATGTTATCTCCTTTTTTGACTCCAGCATTTATCAGGGCACAGGCAAGGGTGTTTATTTTTTTTCCAAAATCAGCATAGGTAAGTGATTCCCAGGTATCGTTTTTCTTGTATCGTAATGCTGTATGTTCACCATTCTTTTTTATTCTCTGGGTGATCATCTGGCCGAGATGTTCATGTTTTATCGATTCCATAAATTATGTCCCTATAAATTTGAATTAAAAAAAATGATGTATATTTTAGATTTATATTCTTTTAAAGCAAATAATTAAAGGTTTTTCATGAAGGTTTTAAAGAATAACAGTTTGAATTAAATTAGACTTGACTAAAGAAAGTGAACTCTTTAAAAAGTTTATTTAGAATCATTAACTCATTTTACAGGAAAATACCCATGCGATTTAATAAAATTGTACTATTCTTTGTTCTCTTTTTTGCAAGCTGCTCATTTGCAAACAGTTCATTTGCAAGCCAGGATTTTTCAAAAGTTGAAATTAATACGATAAAAGTGACACCCAATGTTTATATGCTCATGGGGGCCGGTGGAAATCTGGGATTGTCTACCGGAAAAGACGGCGCTTTTTTAATCGATGACCAGTATGCTCCTTTAACCGGTAAAATTCTGGCGGCCATATCAAAGATAACCCAGAAGCCGGTTAAGTTTTTGATCAACACCCACTGGCATTTTGATCATACCGGAGGCAATGAAAATATCGGCAAAGGAGATACGCTGATTGTGGCACATGAAAATGTCAGGAAAAGAATGTCCACAGACCAGCTGATAGAGGTTTTTAACAAGAAGGTCCCCGCATCTCCTGCCCAGGCGCTTCCAGTGGTCACATTTCCCACTGCACTAACTTTTCATTGGAATGATGAAACCATAGAAGTGATTCATTTTCCTATGGCTCATACTGATGGGGATGCTGCCATCTTTTTTAAATCTGCCAATGTTATCCATACCGGTGATCTGTTTTTTAATGGAATTTATCCGTTTATAGATGCGCAAAGTGGAGGTTCAATAGATGGTATGATCCGTTCAGTTGAAGATATTTTGAAACGAACCAATGGAAATACAAAAATTATTCCCGGTCATGGACCATTGGCAACGCCTGCTGACCTTAAGACTTATAAAAAAATGTTGTCAACCGTTCGGGACAGGATTGCTGCTTTAAAGAAAGAGGGCAAAACAAAAGAGCAAATTGTTGCGGCAAAACCCACCGCGGATTTTGATGAAAAATGGGGCAATGGTTTTTTAAAACCTGATGTGTGGGTATCAATTGTATATTCAGCAATGTAATAGATGGGTATTTAAAATTGATAGAAATTTGATTTTTTTAGTTAAAAATAACCCATTTGGGTGATATTTTTTTAGTTTACCCAGTGTTATATTTGGCATAAATGATTTATCCAAATGGGAGAAAATAATGACACAGCACTCAGATGTATATGAAAAAAATTATGATGATTATCGTGCACAGATTGCCAAAGTTGATTTTGAATCTGTAAAAGAAACTCTTGGGCTTGAGAAAGATGGTGATAAATTCTTAGTCTGGTTTGCCAACGATCAATACACCATTGAAGATGCACATATTCTGGATGAACAGGGGAACAGACCTCATTATACGATTTGTGTGGTTTTATTCCAATATATTCTTTTGTGTCCCAAAATGGCACCCCATTATGATGACTGGATATCGTTTAAAGATTTTAAACAAACCAGTCATATGGGGAATACTAATTTTTTTTCCAGTGGTACTGAACTGGCGATTCAAAAAGCATTTTCAGGCAGACTGGAAGCCCTGGTCAGTGCCTGTGAAAAAATGGGAGCGTATCAAAGTAAAGATGATATGCCCTATGATCTGGCTGTTCAGATTGATATGCTGCCCCAAATTTCGCTTCTTTTGCTGTTTAACGATAAAGACGAAGAATTTCCCGCTCAATGCAAAGTGCTTTTCCAAAAACATACCGAGTATTTTCTTGATCCCGAATCAATTATTATCGCAAGTTCTCTGGTGGCTAACAAATTGGTGCAATTGGCAAAAGAAATCACTATTTAAGCGGTAAGAATTATTTTATCTATCAAATTAGGGAAAATGAAATAGTTAACATTGCTTAGTGTTTCGCATGGCGGAATGGCCCGTGTGTGCTGGACCTGTGGCTTTTTATATCCTAATAAAAAGTTCGCAATATGATTGATTTTTTGAAAAACACTTTATATAACATTGCAGTATAATATAAAGTGTTTTTTTGTTTAATCTGTATCTGACCCAAGGAGGAAGTTCCCCATGTCCGACAAAAGTGGATCAAAGGTAATGACAACCAAAGAAGCCATCAGTAAGTTTGTAAATGATGGCGACAGCCTCATTACTGGTAACTATAACGAAAGTATGCCCATGAGTCTTCTTTTTGAAATTATTCGCCAGAAAAAAAGAGGGTTGACCTATTATAGCCAGTCCGGCTCGTTTGATGGCGAATTTATGGCCTATAGCGGTTGCATGGAAAAAATGGTCTCTGCTTTTATTTATAAATGGGGCGGGAGCAAACGCGGTGGAATCATTGAGCAGTACCAGCGGGCGGGTAAAATACAGGTCGAAGATTATACCAATTTTACGTATAATGCCCGTTTGGCTGCCGGTGCTTTTGGTTATTCTTATCTGCCGGTGCTGCCTGCTATCATGGATTCTGATGTTTTCAAGATCCGGGGATTCATGGGGGATAAGAAGTTCGGGGTGACCACCTGCCCTTTTACCGGTAAAAAAACCCCCGTGGTTCCTGCGGCAAATCCAGATGTTTGTGTGCTGCATGTGCAGCGGGCGGATAAATTTGGAAATGCTCAGCATTGGGGTGGTCTTGGATCAACTGTTCATGCATGTCTTGCCAGTAAAATAATTATTGTATCCTGTGAGGAAATAGTGGAACCGGATATTATAAAGTCCAGTCCACACCATACGATTGTTCCCGGATTCAGAGTTTCTGCTGTCATTGAAGAACCTTTTGGGTGCCATCCCTTTGAAATTGTGGGATTTCGTGGATTAGATACTGCCATGTTCAGTCTGATCAATCAGGCGTTTAAGATCGATGGTGGCATGGACGCCTTTTTTGATGAGTGGATTTATGGATTGTCAGATCGGGCTTCATATATCCAGCATTATATAGAAGTGTTCGGCCAGGATATGCTCAGTCGTTACAATGCCCGTTCTTATTATTCTGCACCCGCCAACTATGGAATTCCATTTCAGTCCGGATGGGATATTAATGGGATATCAAATGATATAGGTGTTGATATGGAAGGGTTGGAAGCGCTGATTGCAGAGAAAGGAGAATTGGTCGATGTTAACTAAAAAAATTACCCGTCAGGAACTATTGATTATAGCAGCGTCCCGCCAGATACAAAATGGTGATGTCTCTATTTTAGGAATTGGTCTTCCCATTATTGCCGGTGCTGTGGCCAAAAAAACCCATGCACCGGAAGCCGTGCTGATGATGGAATCAGGTATTTGTGATTTTGAACCCCGGGTTTTACCCATGCACGTGGCTGATGCCAGTGCCACAAGAGGGTATGGATATGCTACCGATCTTTTTAGTGTGTTTTCAACCATTACGTATGCGGGGTATCTTGATAAAGCGTTTTTAGGAGTGGGTCAGATCGATAAGTTTGGAAATATCAATACATCTTATCTTGGGACTCCGCCGGAAGCGCCACGCATCAGTGCAGCAGGCGGTGCGCCTGAATTTTATGGATATGCTAAAAAAACGATTCTGACGATGAAGGGTGGGCAATTTGTAAATAAACTTCCATACTTGACATCTCCGGGGTATCTGGGTGGGGGCAGTGAACGGGAGGATTCTGGGCGATATACCCCGGGATCAGGCCCCAGTATATTGTTAACTCCAAAAGGGATTTTTAAATTTGACGAGGAAACAAAAGAAATGTACCTGGATGCACTTTTTCCGGGTGTGCCGGTGGAAACGGTCAAGGCGGATGTCCCCTGGGATCTAAAAGTTGCAGACAATTTAGGATCTTTCCCGGTTCCAACAGATGAAGAAATTAAGGCGTTAAGAGAATTTTCGCCCAGAGCCAGTTTCTCCAGCCCTGTTGCAGTTCAGTTGGTCTTTGAGAATTTTAAAAGAAGAATCGCAGCCAAAAAAGCGGCACAGAAAGCAGCTCAAAAATAATAAACCGATAAGGACCAGGAGCTTCATTTGTTCCTGGTCCTTATTTAACTCTTTTTAATACACGAATTAAAAGCATTTATGGCAAAATACTATTATCTGATTCATATTCAATATTTGGGATTTCGTTATCATGGGTGGCAAAAACAGCCCGGGGTAAAAACGATTGAGTCGATGATCGAAAAGACCACTGGGTTTGTGCTGGGTCATACCCGTTTTAAAATTTTAGGTACCAGTAGAACAGATTCAAAGGTGTCGGCTAATCATTCTGTGTTTGAGTTGTTCGTGGATGAGGCTTTAGACATTGATAAGTTGGAAAAAGATTTTAATTTGAACCTGCCCAATGACATCCGGGTATTAAAAGTTGAACAAACAGATAACGTATTTAATATTATTCAGGCACCCAAAATTAAAGAATATCTGTACTTTTTTGCCTGCAATGAAAAGATTCACCCATTTTGTGCCCCACTGATTGCCTCTTTTCCAGATAGCCTTGATATTGAGTTGATGAATCAGGGAGCCGCATTGTTTAAAGGTGAACACAACTTTGTGAAATACTGTACCAAACCTAATCCGGGTGCGATATTTACACGAATAATTTTATGCAGTGAAATTGAAAGAAATACAATATTTACAGCGAACTTTTTTCCAGAGCGTACATTTGTGTTTCGTATTCAGTCCAAAGGATTTATGAGAAATCAGGTGCGTTTGATGATGGGGCAGCTATTGAGCCTTGGGCGGGGTGAAATTAGCTTAAAAGATATAGAAAGCTCCCTTGAAGGTCAGGATGAAGCACCGCTTCGATATATTGCACCGGCCTCTGGACTTGTTTTAAATAAAATTCAGTTTAAAAACGGGAAACCGTGACCAATGCGTTAAGAATATCAGAAAACAGATCCAAAGATCTTCCAGGTGAAAGCTTACGGTGTCATATAATGAAAAAGCACATTGCAAAAAGGGGAACCCTTAAATGTGCAATGTGCTTTTTTTAAACAGAGTCGTAAAAATATATTTTACAAAATAGTTTTCATGGCACTCATGTGAGAGCGCAGTGTTTTTCCGATACATTCAATATTGATGGAACGGATGGCCTCGTTGGCTTTGATAAGGCTGACATTATCAGCGCCGTTACTTTGGGTATCCAGGCCTTTACCGATTACGCTGGTATCTTGTTTTGCCATGAAATCAGCCAGTAGTGGAAGCGCTTTATGGTTGAAAAGATAGCATCCGTATTCAGCGGTGTCAGAAATAACCACATTCATTTCATATAATTTTTTTCTGGAAATGAGATTGGCAATTAAAGGCAGTTCATGCAAAGATTCGTAATAGGCAGACTCCTCGCCAATACCCGTGGCAACCATGGTATCAAAGGCAAGCTCTACGCCAGCTTTAACCAAAGCAACCATCAAAATTCCATTATCAAAATATTCCTGCTCTGAGATATCCTGATCTGTGGATGTCGATTTTTCAAACGCTGTTTGCCCGGTCTCTTTTCTCCAGTTCAACAGGTTTGCATCGTCATTGGCCCAGTCGATCATCATGGTCTTAGAAAATTCTCCGGTCATGATGTCATCCATGTGTTTATGGAACAGGGGCTCAAGGATGGTTTTCAATTCATCGCACAGCTCTTGGGCTTTAATTTTAGCCGGGTTGCTCAAGCGATCCATCATGTTGGTAACGCCACCGTGTTTCAATGCTTCGGTTACAGTTTCCCATCCATATTGGACCAGCTTTGACGCATATTGCGCATCAACACCCTCTTCTATCATTTTATTATAGCAAAGGATTGATCCGGTCTGGAGAACACCACATAAAATGGTTTGTTCGCCCATCAGATCCGATTTTACTTCTGCAACAAAAGAAGAATGAAGAACACCGGCTCGGTTTCCGCCTGTTCCGCAGGCATAGGCTTTGGCAAGATCCATTCCCTCGCCTCTGGGATCATTCTCTTTGTGCACAGCAATTAAAGTGGGAACACCAAAACCACGTTTATATTCTTCACGAACCTCTGTTCCAGGAGATTTTGGTGCAACCATGATGACCGTGAGGTCTTTTCTGATCTGCATGCCTTCTTCAACAATATTAAAGCCGTGGGAATAAGAGAGTGAAGCATCTTGTTTCATCAGCGGCATAACAGATTCAATTACATTGGTATGCTGTTTGTCCGGTGTCAGGTTGATTAAAAGATCTGCCTGGGGAATCAGCTCCTGGTATGTCCCAACGGTAAACCCGTTTTCTGTGGCATTTTTCCAGGACTGCCGTTTGGTTTCAATGGCTGCATCGCGCAATGTGTAGGACACGTCCAGACCGCTGTCGCGAAGATTTAATCCCTGGTGAAGTCCCTGGGCACCACATCCTACAATGACAATTTTTTTGCCTTTTAATGCGTCAACTCCGTTAAATTCTGATGAATCCATAAAACGGCATTGGGACAGTTCTTCTAACTGACGTCTCAATGGCAATGTATTAAAGTAATTTTGACCCATGGTCTTCTCCTTTTTGATGAATTTTAGTGTCGATATAATTTAAACTCTTGTATTTATGAACTATACTTAAGGTTGCGTCAAATGAATCATTCGCAATTCAATGTTGCAAATAATAAAACAATATAAGAGATGGCTAAAAATGATCCAGTAGGTTCAGGCAAGGTTAAAGAAGTAGATAAAATATTACTTGCTCATTCATATTTAAAAGTTATAATAAAATTAATTACTTATCTATGCAAGATGTGTCTCTATTATTCAAAAAAAATAATTGGCACAATAATTGTAATATCATTTTTTTATTAAATAATTAAAATCCATCATCCTTTTTTTAAGGAGTACACATATGAAACGATTTTTGCAATTGTCTATTTTGCTTGCTCTTCTTTTGCCGGGGAACGGTTTTGGTAAAACAATAGAATATGATCTGACAATCGAACAACTGCCTGTCACCATTTTAAATAAAACAAACGATGGTATGACTATTAATGGTGGTATTCCCGGACCGGTGCTACGATTTACTCAAGGTGATGTTGCAAAGATCAATGTTCATAACAAAATGGATACAGATACTTCTATTCACTGGCATGGTCTTCTGGTTCCGCCGGGAATGGATGGTGTTCCTTACATGAGTTTTCCACCGATAAAGCCCGGGAGTACCTTTGTTTATGAATTTCCCATTCGACAAAGCGGGACATATTGGTATCATTCTCATACCCATCTACAGGAACAGCAGGGTCTTTATGGTGCGATTGTTATTGAGCCCAAAGAGTATGTCCGTAAGACAGATCAGGAGTACGTTGTCCTTTTATCTGATTGGACACAGGAAAGTCCTGACCGGGTTCTTAAAACATTAAAAAGCGGCAGTGAATGGTATGCCATAAAAAAGAATAGTGCCCAGAGCATTGTCGGGGCTGCCAGGAAGAATAAACTGGGGGCTTATTTCATGCGGGAATTTCAGCGTATGCCGCCGATGGATATTGCTGATGTGGCCTATGATTATTTTTTGGCCAATGGTAAGCCAAAGCAATCTTTTGCTGCTGAGCCGGGTCAGACCGTACGGCTTCGGGTCGTTAATGGATCTGCTACCACCTATTTTTCTGTGGAGTTTGCAGGCGGAAATATGCAGATTATTAATGCAGACGGTCAGGATGTTCATCCCATATCCCGGAAACGATTTTTAATGGGGGTGGCGGAAACGTATGATGTCATTGTTACTCTTCCAGGATCGGGTTCTTATGAGTTCAGGGCCACAGCCCATGATGGTTCCGGATTTTCTTCGGTGTGGCTGGGCAGTGGAATGTCCATGGCTGCACCTGATGTGCCCAAACCCAATTTATACGACACAATGATGCACGGCAGTTTAAAGGATGTTTTCTCCTTGACCCCCCAGGGGGTGATGGGCATGCCGGATAATATGGTGGATATGGGACACTTTGATGCACCTGGCATGGCGGGCATGGAACATTCGGATGATATGAGCCAAATGGATATGGATCAGATGGGTATGTCAGAGGAAATGAGTGAAACTGATAAAAAAATTAAAACGGTTAAAAAAGTTGAAATGGCTAAAATGCCGGATATGGCTAAGCCAGATGAAAAAGCCAAATCAGATGAAAAAGTCAAAATGGTCCAAATGGATGGCATGAAGCATGGGGCTATGTCCAAGAAAAGCCAGATGAATATGCCGGCCCAGAACTATGAACGGCCCATGCCGCCCTATTCTCAACTTCGATCTAAAACGTCCACGGCTTTTGATCCGGATAAGCCTGTCAAAGAAGTGCGCCTCACATTGGATGGAGATATGGAACGTTATGTCTGGTTCTTAAATAAAACGCCACTGTCTAAAAGTGATTCCATTCGTATTAAAGAAGGAGAGGTGGTGCGGTTTATTATGATCAACAGGACCATGATGCACCATCCCATGCACCTTCACGGGCATTTTTTCAGGGTGTTGAATGGTCAGGCAGATTATGCGCCTTTAAAACATACCGTTGATGTTGCGCCCATGTCCACAACTGTTATCGAATTTGATGCCAATGAGGTAGGGGACTGGTTTTTTCACTGCCACCTGCTCTATCATATGAAAAGCGGTATGGCCCGGATGATTCATTATGAAAATTATTTGCCGTCACCCGAGGTGGCACAGATTCGTCCCAATTTGTTTAAAGATTCCTGGTATGTTCTGGGTAAGGCAGAAGTTTTAAGCAATATGACCGAAGGTTTTTTAAGTCTTTCCAATAGTCTTAATACTTTTGAATTTCAGTGGGAAGCCGGATGGCAGGATGTGGAGGATACCCCGTGGGAAGCGATGCTTACCTGGGATCGATATATCAATCGTTTTTTCTCTGTTTTTGGTGGGGTATATGTTGAAGGAGAAGATACCTCCAAAGAAGAGACAAAAGGAATTGCAGGAATCCATTATCTTCTGCCCTTGAACATTGAATATGGCATGTGGGTTGACACAAAAGGAGACGCAAGATTTTTTGCAGATAAAGAATTCCAATTAACCTCACGACTAAGCCTGGCGGCCGAGGTTCAATATGATACGAAAGAGAAATGGGAGACCAGTCTTGGTCTGGAATATATATTGACCCGAAGTGTTTCTTTGGCCGCCAGATGGCACTCTGAATATAAATGGGGGGCCGGTCTTGTTGTTCGCTTTTAGTGATAAAACCCGATAAGATCAAAATACTTTATTGAAACAAGAAAAGAGTGAATTAACAAAAATATGAGAATCATAAAAAATATTACAGGCATACCACCGCTGATTATTATCGGGACCATTATTGTTCTGTTTCCGATTTTTGTTTATATGACTGTTGATCGGATCAATAAGCAGAAAAGTCAGAGTATTCGCCTTATGGTTGAAAAAAGTACCGCTTTAATCCGGGCATTTGAGGCGGGGACTTATTCCGGGATGATGAATATGGGTTGGAACAGTTCTGTTATGGAAAATCTGCTCAGAGAAACCGCAGCTTTGCCGGATATTACCTATCTATTTATTGTGGACAAACAGGGCATTGTGCTTGTCCATAATAGAAGCGAAAACAAAGGTATGGTTTATGGTAAAGAACTGGATTTGGATCATATTATAAAAACCAACCAGACCGGCTGGCAGATCTTGGAAGATAAACAAGGAAATAAGGTGTTTGAAGTCCATAAAAAATTTACACCTGTCCAGGTTGGAAATATTAAAAAACCAAAGGGGATGATGTCCATGCATCGCCAGATGAACAGCGGAACATATCCCCATGCCCAGACCTATGAGGAGACCGTGATTTTTGTGGGTCTGGATATGGCATTAATAGACCAGGCGAATAAAGGTGATACTCAGCATAGTATAATGATGGCTGTTATCCTTGCTTTGATCGGTTTTACAGGTTTTGTTCTTGTGTTTGTTGTTCAGCGGTATGCCCAGGCCCGGTCGTCATTGTCTATGATCCAGATTTTTTCAGACAACCTGGTGGAGAATATGCCGGTGGGGCTGATTGCAACCAATACAAAGAATCAAATTATTTCTGTTAACCCGGCTGCGAAATCTATTTTGAATATTGAACCTGGTTTGAAAACAGAAGACCTTGAACCTCGTTTCCCAAAGCAAATAGAAAACCTTTTGTCAGATATCAGCGAAAAAAAAGAACTGGTCGAAAAAGAGATTCATATCAATATGGCCAAGGTTTCTGTCATCCTTGAAGTCATTGCAAGCCCCCTTCTGGATAAAGAGGGAGATTCTTTGGGAGCGTTGTTGATTTTAAGAGATAAAACCGAATTGAACACTCTTAAAACCCGGATGGAGGAAAATAAACGTTTGGCTGCCATTGGCCGTCTGGCAGCGGGGGTGGCCCATGAGATCCGAAACCCATTAAGTTCTTTGAAAGGGTACGCTACTTTTTTTAAAGAGGTTTTTGATACCAATAGTGAGAATTATGGCATTGCCGATGTAATGACAAAAGAGGTTGATCGGCTGGACCGGGTGGTCAGTGAACTTGTGGAGTTGGCAAAACCTGTAGCAGTCTCTGGTAATCCACTGGATCTTGATATATTGATTATGGAAACCACTCAGCAGGTAACATATTCTCCGGGTGCTGAAAATATAGACATTAAAACTGATTTTGATGCAGACCTACCTCAAATCCATGCCGATGCTGACAGGCTCAAACAGGTTTTTTTAAATCTGTGTCTGAATGGTGTTCAAGCCATGGAAGAAAAAGGGTCAGGGATACTGAGAATAGAAGTTCATCAGGATGCAGATGCCCAAAATGTCGTCATCGTTATTTCTGATACAGGGTGTGGCATAAAAAAAGAAGAGTTGACCCATATTTTTGAGCCCTATTTTACCACCAAATTGTCTGGTATCGGCTTGGGTCTTGCTATTGTGAAGAATATTGTTAAGGCTCATAAAGGAACCATCACCGTTGCAAGTAAACCCGATAGTGGAACTCAATTTACCATTATTTTACCCATAAGGATGTCTTAATGCATGAAAAAAGATAAAAGCACCATCTTAATTGTGGATGATGATCAGGCCCACAGGAGTATGCTTAAAACCTTGTTGAACAAGTGGGGGTATGATCTGGCAGAAGCCAATGACGGACAGGTGGCCATCGATCGAGTCTCTGAAAAACCCTATGATCTGGTGTTGATGGATATTAAAATGATCAAGGTGTCCGGTCTTGTGGCATTAGAGGAGATTAAAAAGATAAATCCAGCGATTCCTGTAATTATTATGACGGCTTTTTCTTCGGTTCAGACAGCAGTGGATGCTCTGAAAATGGGCGCCTATGATTATCTGACCAAGCCTTTTGACTTTGATAAACTTAAGATTACGATTCAACGGTCTCTTGAGCATACACAGTTAAAAAAAGAAAATATTCGTTTAAAGGAAAGTCTGGGGGAAAATTTTGACAGCAGTAATATTATTGGCAAGCATGAAAGTATGCAGAAACTTATTCAGACCATCTCCCAGGTGGCAGGTACCGATGCTACGGTCCTGGTAAATGGAGAGTCGGGAACTGGAAAAGAGCTGATAGCAGGGGCGATTCATTATAATAGTCTTAGAA
This sequence comes from Desulfobacula sp., assembly GCA_033852015.1. Classification (GTDB taxonomy): domain Bacteria; phylum Desulfobacterota; class Desulfobacteria; order Desulfobacterales; family Desulfobacteraceae; genus Desulfobacula. Next base: position 22,332 of record JAWSVH010000019.1, on the reverse strand, counting down.
AAGACGGGCCGTTTATCAAGATCAATTGTGCGGCCATCACTGAGACATTGTTGGAGTCAGAATTATTTGGCCATGAAAAAGGGGCCTTTACCGGTGCCAGTCGGCGCAAAGAAGGTAAATTTCAATTGGCAGACAAAGGCAGTATCTTTTTAGATGAGATCAGCGAAACCTCTATGTCCATGCAGGTGAAGCTGTTGAGGGCGCTTCAAGAGAGGGAAATCACCCCTGTGGGGGGAGAAAAGCCGATTAATATAGATACCCGGATTATTGCTGCCACTAATAAAAATTTGGTGGATTTGATTGAAAAAGGAGACTTTAGGGAAGATCTCTATTATCGTTTAAATGTTATTAATCTCAGGGTACCTCCTTTGAGAGAAAGATCCGGTGATATCCAGTTGTTGGCCCAGCATTTTTTAAAATTATATTCAAAAAAGAATAACCGGAAAATTAAAGGGTTTACTCCTGAGGGAGTAGAAAAATTGGTCGCTCACCACTGGCCGGGAAACGTCCGTGAATTGATGAATACCATTGAACGAAGTGTCATTCTTTCCACACAGGATTATCTGGGCAAAGATGAACTTCAAATAGAAGACAACACGTCTTTTTCCGGTCCCAAAAAAGAGGAGCTCAGCTCATCAATTGATCTGGGTGATCGGACTCTGTACGAAGTGGAGAAGCTGGCCATATTAAAAATGTTGGATAAAACAGGGAACAATAAAAGTGAAACTGCCCGCCGCTTAGGGATTGCCAGACGTACACTGCACTTAAAGCTCAAAGATTTTGGTGTGATGCCTTAAAAACATTTTTTTATCTAAGATCTTATTTGCAGCACTGTGGTTTGCCGTCCGTTACCTTGTTGAGTCGTTTTAGGTAATCTTGCCAAATTCTTTTTAAAAATGAGGGCTTTTTTCCTGTCTTTGCTAAAGGCTTATTTTTATCTTTTTTTGTATCATTCATGGCAGCCTTTCCTTTTTTTTAGAATTATCGTGTAATAATATTACAAACAAGTATCGTGCCAGTGCCTTTTTTTCTATAGGGCGCTTGGTGATCGGTCTTTATTTATACAAAGATGCAAAGAGAAAGGGTGGTAAAGTGACTAAAAATGAGCCACCCGGGTGGATAAAAATTAGTCACTATCCAAGATAAAGCTTTAAAAAGATATTTACCACACTCAAAGCAAAGAGAGCAGGCAGAATAATAATTTTTAATCTTTGTTTGGGATCAGATACAATTTTTTGCAATCCAAGATAGCAACGATGGATGCCAAAATAGAGTCCTGTCAGCAGTAACAGTCCTTGAATTAAAGGTACTATTTCTGGATAAAAGGGAGAAAAGTGAACATGGGCCGTTCCGAAGATATCCCATCCATATCCTAAAGGATCAGACAATACATTTAAGACATATGAATAATTGACCATGATGGAGGGCAGGCTGAATGCGATCCAGGCAAAAATGCCCACCGGAATCAGCATATATGAAAGTTGCAGCACCAGAGGTTTTTTTGGGCCTTTAATTCCTGCAAACTTGGCAGACAGGCGGGACAGCCCGATAAATATGCCCGGAAACAGTGCCAGGGACATCGTGTATAAAACACAGATATAGGTTAAAAATGCTGGAATATTTTTTGACTCTGTAACGTTTGCAGCGGCCTTTATAAAGCTCCAGGGGCCTAACATGGTTATGGAGAATGCAATGCAAACCACCAGCATGATCATGATATTGTACATTTCCGAATAGTTTTTTATGATCTTATCCGAGCCAAAGGGTCGTAAAAAGAATCCGACATTGTCTTTTGGACAGGTTTTTACGCATTCGGTACACAGCCCGCAATAGTTATTTCGATCCATTGTGCCGGTGTACTGGTTCCAGGGGCAGCCCCAGCCATCCTCACTGCCTTTAAGGCAGCACTTGTTCTTATGTTTTTTGCATATCTCTTTGTCAATGGCCCGGAGGGAAGTTACAGAGGCCATGGAATAATTACCCAAAAAACCACCCACAGGGCAAAGGTAGAGGCAAAATACCCGATTGCGGAAAATAAACGCCAGGATCAGGGTGGTGAATAGTATCAGTAAAAACATGATGGATGTTGCTACAGGCCGTGTAATCAGGATGATACCAAAAGAAATCATGGCCAGGAAAAGAATATTCTGCAGCCACATATTTCTTAAGGGTTTTGGCCAGTCTTTGCCTAGACCGGTGAATTTATGGTGTTTGCCCTTGATCGGTTTTTTTAAGAATCGAACGGCAGTAAACGCTTTTCTGCTGATCCATTCGCCGGGTCCGGGTAATGGACATATCATACACCAGAGCCTTCCACCCAATGGGACAAACACTGATTTTAATAAAAACCACCATAAAATCCAGACGATAATGATGGCGACATTATGGTTTCCTACAGGACTTCCCTTGAGTGTTGCGATAATAAAAAAATAAAAAACAACAAATCCGGGAAGGATCAGGAAAAATTGAAAACTTCTGCGTTTGAACAGCCACTTAAGACCTGGAATAACATCGAACAGGTTTATCAGCCGTTTCTTTTTGCTTTTAAGCTGGCCGTTAAATCCAAACCAGATAAGCAGGCTGGTCACCACCCAGAAGGAAAGAGAAATCATGGTGTGATACAGGGTGTTGGGCCGGACCACTAATTCTCCGGTCATAAAAGGATGTAGATTGCCGCAAACCTGGGTACAGCGGAAAATAAACTTTCCGGTTTTATCTGCGACAAACTCTATTTGGGTTACTTTGTCCCAGTCTGTCTGGATGGTCCCATCATCATCTTCCCATTCATATTTTTGAAAGGCAATCCCCCCCTGTTTGATAATAAATTCCACCGGATATCCATCCAGATAAAATCCATGGGTAACATCTTTGGATGTGGGTTTGATGATAATGGTATCGCCTTTGTTCGCAAAAATCCGATCCGGAGTGTATCCATATTTGTGTGCAGTGACTTTAATAATTTTTGTCTGGGGAGTGGTCAGTTTTTGTTTGAAAAATTCTGGAAGGGCTAATGCGGTAATAAGAAGGACAATTATAATGAATATTTTTTTAAGATTCATACTAATAGTTTTTGATGAGGTATTTGAACAGGTCAGTGGATTCTTTACCGTCCCAGTCACGCACTCCTGATGCTTTACCTATGAGATTTCCATTTTTGTCTAAAACAAATGTTGTTGGAATGGTCCTGATGCCAAATGTTCTTCCTAACTTACTCTTTTGATCCAGCAGTACTTTAAAAGAGAGATTGTGTTTCTGGAGGAATTTTGCAACTTTTTTTGATGATTCCCGTAAGTTTATTGCGACAACAATAAAATCTTTATTGCCCAGAGTTTGATGCAGTTTTTCCATATCCGGCATTTCATATACACAAGGTGGGCACCAAGTGGCCCAGAAATTTAAAAAAACAATTTTGCCTTTAAAATCAGAGAGCCGAACTTTGTTTCCTTCCATATCTAATAAGATATCATTGGCAGGCGGTGTGATGCCGGAGATCTTTATTATTCCCAGTGCTTTTAATTTTTTATCTAAAAGTGTGTCAGCAGTGGCTGCCTTTAGGTTCTGTGTTCCACTAATGATGATAAATACAATTGTCAGGAAGGCATATGATATAGATTTGTACGGTATGGACATTGCTGCAAAAACCTTTTAGAGAGTAAAACGGTTAAAAAAAGAAAACCAACCGGTAATGATTGAAAAAGAGTTATTAAAGATAAGGATACCCATGAAAATAAGAACAAGTCCGGTGAGTTTTTCAATGAGTCCCAGATATCTTTTAATCCGGTTAAAAAACAGGAAAAAGTATTGGATAAATAGGGCAGTTAATAAAAAAGGAATCCCAAGGCCTGCTGAATAGACTATTAATAATTTTATACCGGAATCCATCTGGTCAACAGTGCCGGCATACGTTAAAATAGCACCCAAAATGGGTCCGGTGCACGGTGTCCATCCAAAAGCAAAGGCCATGCCAAGTAACAAGGAAAAGAAAACTCCCTTGTGTTTAACATTCATCTGGAACCGGGTATCTCTTAAGAACCAGTTGATTTGTATCAGCCCGGTTTTTACTAAACCAAAAAGAATAATGACCAATCCCGATATCTTAGTAAAAAGCCCAAAGTGGTTTGAGAACAAAGACCCAAGCCAGGTGGCAGAAGCCCCTAATGCAATAAAAACAGTAGAAAAGCCCGCTACAAAAAGCAGGGCATTGAGTAAAACCAGCAGGTGTTTTTTATCAAAGAGGCCGGGTCGATATTCTCCTGAGGCCATGTCGGCAACTGATACCCCGGATATAAAAGAGATATAACCTGGAATCAGGGGGAGAACACAGGGGGATAAAAAAGAGACAAGTCCTGCGGTCAAGGCCATGACCATCGATATTTCCATTGTGATCATTTATTTATACAGCACACCGGGTGTGCCTCTTTTTAATTTTATGTTCATTTGTTTTCCCGTATCTCCAGGCAGTTCAATCTCTGTCCTGCTGTTTTTTAGTTTTTCATGCCAGGTCTTTAAAAAATATTTCCCGGCAGGTAGTTTAGATGCGTCTATCTTAAACGTGCCTCTTTTGTCCGTCAATGCATAATATTGACTTTTCATCACCAGGATATAAGAAATCATTTCAGAATGAAGGTCGCAGCGTAATTCTACAATGCCGGGTTTTTCAAAGATAACGCTGTGGCTTTGTCCAGGTTTATAACTGCCAAAATTAAATTTGCGGGTCCGGGATAATGAAAAAACATTGTGATCTACTTTATCATTATTGGGAAAGGCGACACTTGACCCTGCTGGTATTACAAGCACGTGGGGTAAAAATGTTAGGTTATTCTGATCCACGACAAACGCTTGTTTGGGTGGTTTTGAAAAGCCAGGGGTTTTGGTAAGGTATACCAGAATATTGTCTAGCTTTCTTAATCCCTGGGGGGATATTTTTCCTGTAAGATCAGATCCAAAAGCTGTGGATATACTCCAGAAAAAGATAAGAAAACATGAAATAAGTAATATTTTTTTATTCAATTTTATCTCCTTTAATCTACCAGGCGCTCGAGGTGATTACGATGTCTTTGGCATCCCATTTTTTTGTCTTTGCAAGAGACTTTATAAAAGGACGGTAAATCAATTGAGCTTGGGCCCCGGGTTCATCATTCGGGTTTTCAATTTTAAATGTATAAGTTAACGTTACAGTGCTTTTGGGTCGGATACGGGTATCTTTTTTAACAGATGTGGCTTTCCAGAATGGTACATTTATATTGCCTTGATCATCTTCTAGCACTTTGGAAAAAACCTTGCCGGGAAGGCCGGAATAATTGCCCGTCTCTTTTGGGCCGACTCCGGTCCATGAAGGTAGTGTTTCACCGTTAATTAACTTCAAGGATTTACCATCGGAACTCTGGGCATCTAAGATAAGCATTATATGACGCATGGGATCGCCCGTGGGAACCCAGTGGCCACCGTTGGTATTGGAAATGAAGATATTAATCTTTAAAATATCGCCTTGGATATCCCCTTCTATTTCCATGGACAGCGCGGTTTTTAATTGTGTCTGTGTCCCACCGTCAAAATGATGGGGCCGGATATTGGATGGATCTCTTTTAACTCCCCACATATCCCGGGCATGGCCGTCGATTATATAATTATCATAGGGGAGCATCTCTTTTCGCCAGCTCATGTGGCAGTCCTGGCATCTTTTTTCTTTGTTGCTGTCATTGATAGAGAGAGAATTTTGCCAGCTTCTCCATTCCTGATAGGTGGTTTGTACGGGCAGGACATTATCATTGCCAATATCAAAATTTTTCCATTCGGTATCGGTATAGACTTTTTCCCTGTCCCAGGTTTTTTTATCATTCAGCTTTTTCACTTGGCTGTGACAGGATGCACAAAAACTGCTCTTGTCAAAGGCCGGGCTGTAAGAAGCAGACATGGCGGAGTTTACGACATCATCATAGGGTCCAAAGACCAGGATGGAATTTCCTCGGTATGGCGTCTGGCGCTTTAAAATGGGCTTATATAGGCTTGGGGTGTCACTGCTTTTAACTACTTTCCTGATTTTGTGACAATAATCACAGGAGATCCCATCCCATTCAGTTTGGGGTGACCATAATGCACTTTCAATATCTTTGGCACCATTTCGAGATGCTGCGGCAGAAGGGGCATGACAGGATATGCAATCTCCGTCTTTATCCGGGTTATCTGTTTTATATCCCGGGCCGGCAAGTGTTTTGCCTGTTGCATCTGTCCCATTATACATATTCAATACTTTTATATTGGATGTGGTGTGGGCCATCTTTGATTTATCCCAGTATTTGGCAAGCGTGTTGTGGCAGCGGGCACAGACGGTGGGAGAAATAAAGCGGTACTCTGAATTGTCCTGGGCTGGGGTGGCATAGAGTTGTATCTTGGCATCGCGGCTTCCCGGCCATACAGAAACAGAGTTGTTAAACCAGCCTTCTTTGCCGGCTGTAATGGTCAATGGCTGGATGGCAAAGGTAGCCGTTTCTATGGTAAATCGTCCATTTGCATCGGTAATACTATATTCTTTACTGCCGGCAATTCTCACCCGGGCATCACTCACCATACCAAACTCAGAGGCGACCACGCCTTTAATGACCGTGGTTGATTTTTTCGCCTGTGCAGATGAAAATAGTGCAAACACGATTAAAATAATGCAAAGGACAGCCGTTTTCATAGTGATATCTCCAAGATGGGGTGTATTTAGCTAATTGCTCTGGTTGGATGTCCTTGCAGAGTACCAATTTTATATTTTGAATTCAATGGGTTCGTAAATTCTACGCAGAGACAACAATGGTCCCGGACATATTTTCATGCTGGCTGCCGCAAATGGCATTACAGGAAAAAGTAAACGTTCCTTCTTTATTGGCAATAAACGAAATGGTGGCAGGTTTTCCCGGATGAATGCCATCATTGATGAATATGCCAAAATCCTTAAGACTGAAACCGTGAATAACATCACTACTGGTCAGTTTGAGCACAACCTTGTCCCCTTTTTTAACGTTTATGACGGGTGGTAAATTCTTTTTAGGAGCTATGCTGTCGATAAAGACATCTGCAGCTCCAATGCCACCTGATACCCAGCCTTTTTGGGTATGGCCGGTCAAAAAAAACACCTTTGCAGTGCTTGGGATTCTTTTCTCCCAGACATGGCGATCATATGCGGAGATGCCAAATGGCAACCCCGCAATAATCAAAATGACCAGGCAAAAATAAAAGAGATCTGCTGTTTTCAGGTTCATGGTTGCGGCTTCAAATCTTTTAATTGATAAGCATGAGCCGGCCGGAGTATTTATCCACACCGACCAGTTGAATTACTTCATCATTATTGTTAATGATTTCCACTTCAAAAAAACCACCGGAATCGTTTGCATTTCCCACGGCAAGATTTGGGTTCAATTTTGCAATATGCGTGGTTACAATAGTTTTGGCCTGATCAACTCCAATAGCGGATGCAGAAGCTGGATTGGAGACACCACCTTGTCTTTGGGGTGTGTAGTCAGACCCGCCTGAGTTACCAAACCCGCAGGCAAAAACAGTTACAGGGTTAAAAATAAACATGGCCGCCCCTATAATAAGAAACAGGCTGAAAATTGCAGATTTTGATAGTTTTTTATCCATCATCTTTGTTCTCCTTTATTGAGAAGGTTCATTTTTTCTGTAAATTCTGTTTGGCTGATCTCTTCGTTGATAAATCTCTTTTTGAGGATTTCTGAGGCAGAATCTGTTGAATATGCAACAGCAGTTCTTCTGCCGCCGATGGTTGAAGCAATAAAATAGAGTATAATAAACCAGAAAAACAAATGCATAAATCCTCCCATCATCATATGTCCGCGATAAAAACCAGACCCCATAGGCCGCCAGCTATTATAAGCAAATGTGTTAATAAAATGCGTGCTGTTGATTGTAAAATAGATACCGGCAGTTCCCATTATAATCAGCAGAATCGTAAGTATTATCTTTTTAGTGCTCATGATATCTCCTTAAATTTATTGTTCCTGTTTATTTAGTAGAGCAAAAACAGTACCAAACGGGGTTGAATTGTATTTTTCATGTATAACATCTTGTAATTAAAGTATATATTGTTCTTGTGGCGTAATTTTCTTTTTTTGATAAAAATTAAGTTTTGTAGAATATTCTCTACTCTGTTTGATATATGTATCAAAATTATACAGTGCTACCCTGGAGTAATGCATTGCCACAGCTATCGCCCCCAAAAAAAACAGCGAGTGATGTGCAAAATGAGTGTTTAATTCTACTGATGAGAGTTGGCAGCAGAGGTTGAAATCGGGGAAAAGAAAGTTCTTTCTATTTTTTGAGATTTAATATAACCACTTAGTATGCAGTTATTCAATTGGTGAAAAGTACCTGTTCTTTTTGGAACAATCTTTATGTATGGAGTGATTTGAAATGCGAATTGAATTCGTCGATATCAAAGACCTTACTAAAGATCAGATGGATTTTTTTTATAAAATCTATTCTGATTCTTATCTTATGGATAGAAGTGAATTTGATTCAAAAACTCAAAGTCTTGACCAATACGCTTTATATCGCTCGAAAGAAGGAAGAATAATTGGTTATACGGGAATTAGAAAAAGAAAAATCTTAATCGATCATACATATTATAATACAATTTATTTTGGGCAAGCATTCATTCTTAAGGAATTTAGAAGATCTGGTATCAACATGCGCATGGGAGCATACTTATGTCTAAAAACGAAAATTTTTGATCCTTTCACAAAAATCATATTCTGGATGGATGCGTTATCCTATAAACCGTATTTAATTTATACTTCGGGGTTTAAGCATTTTTATCCTAGTCCGGATATTGAACCCAGTGATGAATATATAAAAATTAGAGATGAACTCGGCAAAGTATACTATCCTGAGTCATATGATCCGAAAAGTGGAATCGTTCAAAAAGTGTATAAAATTCTGAAGAATGATGAACTGCAGATAAGCAAAAAAGATTTGCAAAATAAGTATATTCAATATTATCTAAAGTGTAATCCTGAATATTATAAGGGGAATGGTATTATTATATTATGTTCTGGAACTTTGTTTAATGTTCTGTATTTTATTTGTCAAAAAGGGATGATCATTGTAAAACGAAAGATAATATCCATATTGGCATTTTTTGCCCAAAAGCGTAAAGATGAGAATCATCAAAAAAATACCTGATCATATTAGCAGCTACTAAATATAAGTCTTATGAAAATAAAAAAATATTCAATTTATCATGTTAAAATTCCGTTTAATATTGGCTATGAACATAACACGGCAAGTCGGTATAAATCTGATTCCATTATCCTTGAGATTAATGATGACAGGGGCAACGTCTGCTATGGTGAATGTGCTCCAAGAAATTATGTAACGGGTGAATCGTCCAGCCAGATAGTGGATGACATTCATTGTTATATAGAATCCTATAGTAAGGTCGTAGACAATGATATCGAATCAATAAGGACCGCTGGAAAATTAATTCCCAATTTTAAGACTGCTTTGCGTTCAATTTTTGAGATTGCGTATCTGAATTTGCTGGCAGCAAGAAGCAAGAAAAATATAATTGGTTTTTTACATGGAAAGGCGGATTTTAAGATAGAGTTCAGCGCCGCACTTACCGGAGGGTCTCGTGAACAGTTCTTAAATTTTGCTCAATTATTTTACAGCTATGGTATGAATAAAATTAAAATTAAACTGACAGACTCACAAAGTGAAAATAACTGGCGCCTTAAGTATTTGAATACACTTTATCAAAATGACATTGAAATAAGAGTAGATGGTAATGAAATATGGGATGTTAACAAGGCAATGGCTCAGATTCCAGAGCTAATTAAAAATGGGGTTACAAAATTTGAGCAATTGCTTTTTAAAGACGATTTTGTTGGACAAAAAAAGCTTTACGATGAGTTTAATGGAGATGCGAATTTTATTTTAGATGAAAGTATTACATCTGAAGAGTCACTTGATAAATGGCTCTTAGCAGAGTCATTTCATTGTGCAAATCTCAAAATCAGTAAAAATGCTGGAATTTTAACATGTTTGGATATGGCTAATTCGCTAAAAAATGCAGGGCTTGATTTTCAATTGGGGGCACACGTTGGCGAGACATCAATTCTTACACTTGCCGGGATATCTTTTTTATCAGCATCCCCAAAATGGAATTCGGCAGAAGGGGCGTTTGGTGATAACCTTCTTGAGATTGATCCTTTTTATCCTTCTATTAAATTTGGCCAATATGGACACCTTGATGTAGGTACAATAGTTAAGCAATTATGCGTGGATAAAATAGAACTCAACAAATGGAAAGTATTTTAGCCATTTGAGGATGTGCAGGATTAATAATAACGTTAGAAGATTTGGATCAGCAGGTGATATATAAGTCACCCGGGGCAGTATCAGCCCCGGGTATTGATTTGATGTGTTAGCATCCACCGCCATAATTTCGGCCATTGCCCATGAAAGACCCACCGTTTTTATCAGAAAACAATTTTTGCATTTCAGTCATTTGATTAAAGCGTTTCTTTTCAAACTGGCTGGAAATTTCGTACAACTCTTTTTGAAGCGTATCAATTTTTCCCTGATCTTTTTCTGATTTGCTAAATTCCAGCTTCAGTTCCTGGCGCTTTTCGTATGCCTGTTCCCGGATCTCTTTGGTTGCTTCAAAAAAAGTATTCATTTGATCCTGCATTTTTTTCTGATCTTCAACAGAGAGATTGTCCCACATGTGGCCTCCACCGTTTCCCATCATGCCTTGGCCATAACTCATCATATTCTGGTTATATCCATTCATGTGACCGTTATAACCCATCATGTTGTTGTAGCTGCCCATGTGGCCAAATGCCTGGGAGGCGATAAATCCTGCAACAAGAACGAATGATGCGATAACGACTGTTTTTTTGGTAAAAAGTTTTTTCATTGTGAACTCCTTTGTTTTGGTTATTGAAATTTTCTTTTTCCTTGCTTTCGGGAAACTAACTTTTCAACAAGCGTGCCAAAGGATATAAACTATTTAAATATTAGGAATTTTTATATTTATTGATGGGGAAACAGGACAGGAGATGTATCGTTAAAGTGGATAGATTTTAACCATGGGGTGGATCAAAATAGTACAGGACGTAATATTTTGATCCACTTATTATTTAGGCTTTTTTTTGATTAACCAAACCATCTCTTGCAAAAAGGTGAAAATAAATATCAGAAATGTAAACAATGCCAGTGGGCTCGTTGTTTTTTAAAACCGGCAGTCTGTGATATTTGTTTTTTACCATTCGATCAAGGATGATCATCAGATGTTCATCGGGAAAAGCACCGACAATCTCCGAACTCATAATATCGCGCACTTTTCTTTTTATAAGTTCTTTTTTGCAAATTTCTATCCGCCCATCCCAGGGAATATCTTTTCCGTCCACACCATAGTTCAAAAATCCTGGCCTTAAGTTGTATAGGATATCAAACATAGTAATAATACCAACAAAGTGATTCTGTTCATTAATAACCATAAGGCTTGTGGCTTTGTCGCCAGTCTTCCTTATTTTTCCACGAAAAATCATTGTTATCGCTTTTTCAATGGGATCGTTATAATTGATTTTGTCAAACTCTGTAACCATAATGTCTTTTGCAAATACATCTGTAGCCATAATCTAATCCTCTTTTTTTTAATCAAGTTTCTTTATAGCTTTATTAATTACTATAGTGAGATTATCCTTTTTTTACTCGTTTGACAATAATATCAGTCCAGAAATATTTTGGATTTTTTAAAATAATCTATCCTAAGTTGCAATACATTAATAGCTAACTTTATTTTTATTGGTACAAGCTACCCAATCATGTCGATAATCGTTGGTGGATTTGAATCTGACATGATTGGGGTAAAATATTGGTTTTGTACAAGAAGCCGGAGGAAATCACGGTCTATATCTGTCGAAGTGTCTTCTTGATTTTGTTCAAAGCTTTGGATGACGGACAAATTAAAAATTGAATCGGTCAGGTTATCCAGTAGGGATTTAAGGAGTTCGGATCCGGAATTTTCTTCGGAAAGAATGTCAATGACAGTGCCTGTTAGATCAAGTGCAGCCAGTGAACCCAGTTCCGATGTTACATCGATGTGAAAGAAATTCTCAGGAAAGTTTTCAGGAAAGTTGTTCAGAAAAAGGTCTTGATCTCTATTGGAATCAGAGAATTGTATCAATGAGGGGTTTTGAAAAAAGGCGATAAATAGTTTTAGATTATCCTGGGATAATTCTTCGAGAACAGTTCCCAGGTTTGATATTTCTTCTGTTATATTTGTTTGGAGTAACTCACGATTTTCCCAGGTTTGTCCCAGTTCTGCTGCTTGATGTGCAAAGATGCCTATTTGTCGAAAGATATCAGTTGTTTTAAATATAAAGTCTTCTGGGAGTTGGTTGATTGAAATAGAATTCAAGGTGTTTGGCAAGATTGGTTCAGCTCTTCTGGTAACGGTATGTAGTATGTTTGAAGATACCGTTGCGACGGGTCGGTTCTGGAACCGAAAACTTGATATCGGAAAACGATTGATTGAATTTATGGGTATCATTTTTATCCTCCCGTTTATACACTATAGTCAAGAATAAGCCCCATCCCGCTGTGGATTTGCCGTACCAGATTTCCCATTTCATCATGGGTAATGGTCCGATTGTAAAGTTTGTCTATTTTTTTAGTTTCATCTATGGTGGCAATATCCATAAAGATGTCTTCTTTTTTTTGATATACGCAGAGTCTGAAGGGTGATTCTTTTGCAATTAGGGTAAGGTGGTTATCATCTACGAGCTGAAATAGGGTGGGAAAATACCTTCTAGCATTGACTTTAGGTTTCTTTTTCAGGTTTTTTCTATGCTGAAAAGCAGGAGAAATATTGTTCCAAGAAAGCATACTTTCAAATGGTCTTATATGAGATATATTTTCCATTTTCACCTCCTTTAAGGTGATTTGTATTTGTCTCAAGAATCTTATTGAATAGGGACTAAAAGCCCTTTAGTAATAAAATGGTAATGCTTTATCACAAAACTATCCCAGAAAATTAACAATTGAATCACATAAAAAAAGAGATTATATAATTGAAGAATGGTGATAGACTAAAGCCGCCTGTTTTGGTATATTGCGAATTGTTTCTGATGCCTAACTCTTTAATTAATATAAAAGTGGGAATAATTATGGAAACCCGTGAAATCAAAAAAGAAGAACTGGATCAACTCCTTGAATTTTATCTGCTTCATTTATATGACATAAAAGATGAGCCTATTCCTGATCAGAAAATTTTAAAAAATACCTGGAAAGATATCATTGAAAGTAAAAATTTTGCAGTACTTGGGGTGTTTGATAATGGCATTTTAATGTCTTCTTGTTCCATTGCTATTGTTCCCAATTTAACCAGGGGATGCCGACCGTATGCCTTGATCGAAAACATTGCAACTCATCGGCAGAATCGTAGAAAGGGTTATGGTCGAGTTAATCTTGAGTTTGCGGCAGCTTATGCAAAAGAAAAAGGGTGTTACAAAGCCATGTTTATGACTGGGCATTTGAACGAGAATATAGAAAAATTCTGCCAGGCCATAGGCTTTATCGCCGGTGTGAAAAAAGCGTATATCAGGCGATGGGAATGATACATTTTAAGGCAATATATATAGTATGGTTGTTGGCCTAGGAAAAACTTAATTTAAACATCAAGGTTAAACGGTCTCATATAGTCAGTTAATTTTTCTTTTTCTTTGTTGCCCATCGGAGGACAATCTTCGGGTCCTTTTGCACCTTCTGCAATTTTTGTGGCAAAAACTAAGCATGTCGGCTCACTGCATTCTCTACAGTTGGTTTTGGGTAAAAGCCTTAAAATATTAATGATTCCTGGTCTTGGCAGACCGGTATAGCAAGGTTTGATTTCATCTTTCTTTTCCCAGGCAGCGTTGATTTCTTTTTTTAACCATTTAACAATTATTTGTGCTTCAACTTCTGATTTAAGTGCATTAATCGCAATTTTTTGCCCGTGGACCGTAATCAGTTTTCCTTGAGACTTGAATGTAACCGCAGGAGGATTAGATAGATATTCAAAGCCTCCCAATGCAGCATTCAGATATGGGAGTGCTTTACTCACATCTTGTTCAAGGTGTGCAAAACAGTGAACGCCTTTTGCTTCAGATTGGCATTTGGATTTAAATATTTCTAAAGTATATTTTTTTAAAAGCATGATTTTAATCCTTAAATTAAAAATTTTTGATTTTTAAATATAATGACGTTATAAAAAGAACAAAGGATACATAATATTTTTCATAACAATATCATTCAGATCCAATTTGAAGAGGCGGCATGAATACACAAATAGATTTTGAAACGATTTATAATGAATATTTTACCAGAATTTATAATTATCTTATTCGACTCGTAGGTTCTTATCATGCAGAAGATATCGCCCAGGAAGTTTTTAGCAAGGCCAATAAAAATTTAAAGAATCTTAAAGAGAGTACAAAATTATCATCATGGTTGTATCGGATTGCTACAAATACTGCCATTGATAAAATTCGAACATCGTCCTTCAAATATTCGGGAAACACTGAGCTTTGTGAAAAAGATAAACGAATTCAGGATAAAAATATCTGGACAGATGAAAAACGGTCATTAACAGATCAAGTGTTAATAAAAGAAGAAATGAGTGAGTGTGTTCAAGAATTTATTGATCGACTCCCTAGCAAGTATAAAACCGTTCTTATTTTAAGGGAGTATGAAGGCCGAAAAAATAAGGAAATTGCTCAAATATTGGATATTTCTATTGATACGGTTAAAATAAGATTTCATAGAGCAAAGGCAATGTTAAAAAAGGAGTTGGACTCTGGTTGTAACTTTTTTTATGATGATGAGAACAGGCTTCTTTGCGATAGAAAACAAACCAGTAATATTTTACAAAAACTTCCTGAATAATATATTTTTAAAAGTGCGCTATTTGTAATTCTGGTGAATTCAAAAACAATGAGCATATCGTTGCATATTTTAATGTTATATTTGATCCATGTTGCGGAAAATGGAATATATTGGTAGCATGGATAGCTATGGATATTCGAAATTTAAAATTGTTCAGACACTTAGCGGGCACATCACATTTTGCACGGACCAGTCAGGCCTGTTATATAACACCTTCTGCACTGACTCGGATGATTCAACGTTTGGAGTCTGAAGTTGGGGAAAAATTGTTTCTACGAGACAACCGAACCGTTGAATTAACACAGGCCGGGATCGCATTTAAAAAATATGCAGATGATGTCATTTTGCGCTGGGAACTGCTATCGGATGAACTATCTTCCGAAGATATTCTGGATGGTGAATTGTCTTTATATTGTTCGGTTACTGCTGCATATGGAATTTTCCCCGGTATCATGGCTGAATACAGGAAAAATCATCCCAGCGTACGTATTCATCTTGAAACAGGAGATGCAGCAAGAGCATTGCAAAAACTTGTGACCCAGGATGCAGATGTGGTGATTGCTGCCAGACCGGATAATTTGCCCAGTAATCTTGAGTTTAAAACTTTGTCGCAAACACCGCTGGTTTTTATCGCTCCGTTGCAGTATCCAGATGTGATCATCCGAAAATCCGGGGACATTGACTGGGAAAAGACCCCTTTGATTATTCCGGGGCATGGTTTAAGCCGGGATCGAATTGACCAATGGCTGGCCACTGAAAATTTTGTTCCTAAAATTTATTCCCAGGTGGCGGGCAATGAGGCCATTATTGTTATGGTTAGTTTGGGGTGTGGCATTGGTTTGGTTCCCCGGTTGGTTCTGGAGAAAAGTCCTTTCTATAATCAAGTAAAAATTTTGGATGAAACGCCCCAACTTCCACAATTTGTCATCGGGCTTTGTACCCGGAAAAAGAGCCTTGGAAACCCAAGAATCAAGGCGTTATGGAGTATTGCCGGTGAAAAATAATTCATCAGGATTTGGTCGGTTTCAATTCAGGGTTCATGAGATTATCTTTGGCACAGATACCTGGGCAGGTAAATGGTTTGATATTCTTCTGATTGTATCGATTATTGCCAGTATTACTGTTGTGATGCTTGATAGTGTAGCAGCATTTAGCAATCAGTATAATCGTTATCTTTATCGATTGGAATGGGGATTTACTCTTTTATTTACAATAGAGTATATTCTGCGGTTGATATGTGTGAAGCAGCCTTTAAAATATGCCTTTAGCTTTCTGGGTATGGTAGATCTTTTTTCAATTCTTCCAACTTATCTAAGCCTGTTTGTTCCAGGCAGTCAGTATTTAATGGTTATCAGAGTTCTTCGGGTTTTACGGGTCTTTAGGGTATTTAAGTTGGTATCTTTTATGGGAGAAGCTTCCACGCTGGTGAAAGCCATGCAGGCAAGTCGCCGGAAGATCATCGTTTTTTTGATGACCGTTTTGACATTGGTAATTATTTTTGGGTCGCTCATGTACCTGATTGAGGGGGCCCAAAATGGGTTTACAAGCATTCCCCGAAGTATTTACTGGGCGATTGTGACCATGACCACGGTAGGGTATGGGGATATTTCGCCTAAAACCGGTGTGGGTCAATCTCTGGCTTCGATCATCATGATTTTAGGGTATGCGATTATTGCCGTTCCCACGGGTATCGTTAGTGCAGAACTTAGTCTTGCGGCAAAAAAGGAGGCCTCTAAACAGATTCCTACCCAGGCGGCCTGCCCGGAATGCGTGGTCCAGGGCCATGATGATGATGCTATTTTTTGCAGGATCTGTTCAGCACATTTAAATCCAAAGAGTCATTGATGAAACTTTTTTTATTATAATCGGAATAATACTTGTGCTTCCCATTGAAAACCATATTGAAGATATTAAAGACGCTCTTAGAACTTCTTGTCGTGCGGTGATTCAAGCGCCGCCGGGCGCAGGAAAAACCACGCGAGTACCTTTGGCGCTTTTAGATGAACCCTGGTTGAAAGGAAAAAAAATTATTCTGCTTGAACCCCGGCGTCTGGCAGCTATTTCCTGCGCGGGGCACATGGCAGATCTGCTTGAACAAAAGGTGGGGCAGACGGTGGGATATCAGATCCGCCTGGATCGAAAAATCAGCGCCCAAACTCAAATTGAAGTCATTACAGAAGGCATATTTACCCGGAAGATTCAGCATGATCCATCCCTGGCAGATGTGGGGTTGGTGATTTTTGATGAGTTCCATGAGCGAAATGTTCACAGTGATGTCGGGCTTGCTCTTTGTCTGGACTCTTTTGAGGCATTAAGAGATGATCTTCGCATACTTGTTATGTCTGCCACCATAGATGTGGAGGCGGTATCAAAGCTTATGGGCAATGCGCCTGTGATTGTCTCAAAGGGAAAAACCTATCCGGTTAAAACTATTTATCAGCCCCAAAAACAGCAGGTGAGCCGCCCAGATTCACTCTTCGATACCTGTATATCCGCTATAAAAAAAGCCCTGGCACAAACGGCCCAAACCCGTGGAGATATTCTGGTTTTTTTACCCGGGATCAGGGAGATCCAACAGGTGAAGGCTCTCATTGAGCTTGAAACGAAGGAAGAGTTAAAATTATCACAGGATTCAAATGGGCATAAAATTGATATTTTTACCTTGTATGGAAATTTGTCTGGTAAAGAACAGGCTCAAGCAATTGCGCCGTCTATTTTGAACACAAGGAAAGTTGTTCTGGCCACTTCCATTGCTGAAACTTCCATTACGATCAAAGGCGTTGATACGGTGATTGATGCAGGTTTGATGCGGATCTCACAGTTCTCCTGGCAAACAGGCATGAGTCGCCTGGTAACCATTCCGGTATCAAAAGCGTCTGCAGATCAAAGGCGGGGCCGCGCTGGTCGAACAGGTCCAGGGACCTGTTATCGGCTGTGGTCCGAGTATGATCAGGGACTGCTCAAAGCATTTACCCCTCCTGAAATTTTAAGTGTTGATCTTACGGGTCTTGTTCTTGAGCTGGCATTTTGGGGCGTGTCAGATCCTGCACAGTTAAAGTGGCTGGATCTTCCGGACAAGACCTCTTTTATACAGGCTCAAATGCTTCTTGAATCAATGGGGGCACTGGATGAAAAAGGCAGGATCACTAAGCATGGAAAGAAAATGGCGGGTTCTGGCTTTCATCCCAGGCTTTCTCATATGATTATCATGGGGTCTAAAAAAGGCTTGGGAACATTGGCATGCAGGCTGGCAGCCGTGTTAAATGAGCGTGATTTTGTTCGTTTTGATAAGGGGGCAGCCGATCCGGATATCCGACTTCGTTTGGAATTGCTGGAGCAAAAAAGTGTTGTCCGGCAGGGCGGATTCAATGTCAATAAAGGGATTATTCATCGGATTTTGATGTCCGAGAAAAAAATACAAAAGGATTTTGGATTGAGGCCGTCAAATATGGATATTGAAAAGGCGGGGTCTCTTTTAGCTTGTGCTTATCCTGATCGGATCGCCAAAAAAAGAAACAATCAAAATGATACTTTTTTAACCTCTGCTGGCAAAGGTGTTTATTTCCCGTTTCCCTGCCAGGTTTCTTTAAGTGAATATATTGTCGCCCTTCGCCTTGATGGTAATCAAAGAAATGCAAAGATGTTTTTAGCGGCGTCCTATTCGGTTCAAGATTTGGAGGCAGATTTTGGTGAGTCGTTTAAAAAAAGACATACAATTTCTTTGGATAAACACAATGGTGTGATCCAGGCAAAAGAAGATGTTATTTTTCAAAAGTTTATTGTAGCCAGTCATGTTTTAAAAAATATTGATCCAGATGTCGCCTGCGATATTATGGTTAACCATATTCAAAAAAACGGCCTGGACCAGTTGCCCTGGAGCAAAAAGATAACCGCATTAAAAGATCGTATACAGTTTTTGCTAAATATCGGGAATGCGAAGGATCTTCCCCAGGTGTCTGATGAAAATCTGATCAAAAATCTGGACATTTGGCTGGGGCCTTTTTTAATGGGGATAAAATCTTTGAAGCAGCTTGGAAAAATGGATCTTGATACGGCATTTTTATCACAGTTTACCTGGGAGCAGCAAAACTATATTGAAAAAACAGCGCCGACACATATTGTTGTTCCCAGTGGCTCTAAAAAACCATTGAAGTACCGCCAGGGAAATAAGATTCTTGAATCGCCGGTTCTGGAAGTTCGGCTTCAAGAAATGTTTGGTTTGAATCAGACGCCTAAAATTGCAGAAGGTACCGTTTTGATCACCATTGCTTTGTTATCTCCTGCCGGGCGACCGGTTCAGATTACCAAAGATTTGCACAGTTTTTGGGCAACGGCCTATAAAGAAGTCAAAAAGGATTTGGCCGGGCGATATCCAAAACATTACTGGCCAGAGGATCCTCTTAAAGCAATGCCTACCAAACGGGTAAAGCCAAACAAGTCTGTCATACAAAAAAAATAATAGCGGTAAACCGTGATCCGCCCTTCCAATTTCTTTTCTTGCGATCCTTTTTTAAAAACGGTATTAATAAGAAATCAGTGATCATAAAAAGGATAAAATAAAGGAAATCTAAAAATTGACAGCGATAAAATTTTGCTCTGCCTGCGGTTCCCCTACGGAAGAAAAAATTCCTTTGGATGATGATCATGCGCGTTCAGTATGTACAAATTGTGGACAGATCCATTATATTAATCCTAAAATGGTGGTCGGTTGTATTCCAGAGCTGGATGGTAAGATTTTATTGTGTAAAAGAAATATTGAGCCCCAAAAAGGCAAGTGGACGCTTCCAGCAGGTTTTTTAGAAGACAAGGAATCTGTTCAGGACGGTGCCATGCGAGAAACAAAGGAAGAAACAAGAGCAAACGTTGATCTGATCGGACCCTATCGAATGTTTAATATTACGTTTGTCAGTCAGATTTATTTTATGTTCAGAGCAAAACTAAGATCAAAGGATTTTGGACCAACAACTGAAAGCATAGACGTTCGCCTGTTTGATGAAAAAGATATCCCATGGGAGGACATTGCATTCAGGGTCATCAAACAGACGCTGGAACATTATTTTGAGGATCGAAAAAACTCAGAAACATACCCTTTTAGAATTTTTGATATCGTTTAGCAGACCCAAAACAGCGGGTGAAGTTATTCATGAAAGAAAATGGGTAACTTAAACTTTGTAAAAGGAAAATTTAATGAAAGAAATGAATTTAGATTTGGCCATTTTAATTGTGGACGACAGCCTTTCCATGAGGCGTATTGTTAGAAAATTTCTTGAAAACGCCGGATTTAATAATTTGATAGATGCCAACGATGGTCGTGATGCTTTAAAAGTGGTTCAAGAGCAGACGGTGGAGCTAATTATTTCGGATTTAAACATGCCAAATATGGACGGGATGCAATTTTTAGAGGCGGTTAAAGCAGATCCTCTTCTGAAAAATATTCCTTTTGTGATGTTAACGGTGGAAGCCATTCAGAAAACCATGAATACAGCACTTGCCATGGATATAGACAGTTATATTGTTAAACCCATCACTGAAAATTTGTTTGTTTCTGAACTTAAAAGAGTGATTCAGTCCAGGAATGCCAAAATGCTCTGATTTCAGGACAGTATTTTTTCCAAAATATCAAACCGATCAAAGGGCGGCATCACACACGCCCCGGAAAACATATTTTTTGCAAGCGTTAACATCTGTCTGGACTGTTCGATTCCTTCCAATATCGGGTCTGATGTATTTTTCATCTGTTTTCTTAAATTTTCAGGAACGGCAATTCCATCTACTTTATCATGAAGAAACACCGCATGTTTAAATGATAATAAAGGAAGAATACCCATAATTATTGGAACATTTAAATTCTTTGTCGCATCATAAATATCTTTGGCTGTTTTTTCATCATAAATGGGTTGGGTAACAATAAATTGTGCGCCAGCAGCTACTTTTTTTCCCAGGCGCCGGGCTTCATGGGCTAAGCCATTAACTTCCGGTCTAAAATCAAGGACAGCTCCGCTGAAAAGATCAGACGCTTTGGCCATTTCAATGAGTTCAAATACACTTAGATCACAGACGGTGGAGGTCTGTTCTTCTGCTTTGGGCGCAGACGGGTCGCCGGTGACAGCAATGACAGTATCAATGCCCAATGCTTTTGCTCCCCATAGCTCGCTTTGCAGACCCAATCGGTTATGGTCTCTGATGGTAAAATGAAGAATCCCAGGCTTTTTTGTGATCTTTTGGGCCAGATGGGTGAATACCATTGCGGACATCTTGGGTTTTGCCACGGGATTTGAAGCCACGCTGAAGGCATCAAAGTTTAAATTATTAAGGCTGTATAGTTTATCTAATAAGGGCTTTGGATCATTGCCTAAAGGAGGGACAACTTCAATGGTAATTATGAATTTTTCTTTATTTTTGAAAAGTGTCTGCATGCGGTATTCCTTATATGGCAATTATACTTAAGGTATTTAAGGTTCATTATTAATATTCATATATTTAAAATGCAAATAATTATTGGGATTTTTTTAAATAATCCTTGCTCCTGACATTTGTGTAATGATAATGTTGCAATTGTTACACAAATGTTGCTTGATGCGCTGTCTAAACTCTGAGTATAAAAACATAATATAATTTGGCTGTAAAGATCTAAGTAGTATAGCTTTTAGGAGGTCACTTTGGATTTAAGCTATCGTAAGCGTCTTTTGATTGTCCTGATCAGTATGATGGTACTGGCGGGTGGTTTTTTATTGTTTAAAAAATTGTTGATCCCTGACTCGTTTGGGCTTTATGGTCCCTACAGGGCTGATGCGATTACAGAAGCGGCACTGGTGCCTATTGCGCATGGGACGAATGCGTCTTGTTTGAGTTGTCATCCCTACGAAGTTAAGATGCATAAAAAAGGGAAACATCAGACAATCTCCTGTGAGTTTTGTCATGGTACATATGCAACTCATGTGGCGGATAATAAGAAAATTGGAACCTTGCCCATGAAAAAAGGCGAGGAGATGACCACATTGTGTCTGCGGTGCCACAACACGGAAATTAAGGCAAGAAAAGAAGAAATTATTAAAACGATTGCCATGCCGGACCATCTGAAAAAGCAGGAGGTTAAGCTGACCCACGCTTGCAGTCAATGTCACTACGTTCATGCACCGTTGAAATATATTATCCGGGCAAAAGAGATTACCGGACTTTTGGAGGCAACATTATGAAGATAGAAAAGTCTTCCCCAAAAATAAACCGGCGATCGTTTGTTAAAAAGGTTTTAAACGGAACCATTGCAGGCTCTTTGCTTTTGGTTTGGCCGTTAAAATCGGACAGCCTTGAAATTCCCGAACAGATCCCGGGAATTCGGGGCAAAGAATATGATATTTTAAATCAAGAATTTGCCTTTATTGTGGATATCACCCGGTGTAT
>JAWSVH010000309.1:0-1330 GCA_033852015.1 Desulfobacula sp. | reverse complement strand
TTTTTGCTCATTGTTTCGCCCAGTTTTTTGAGGGCATCGGAAGTTTTCATGATGATTGGACCACGGCCTTCTTTGTACTCTTTCATCATGAGATGGTTTCTCAAGCAAGTCGGAGTAACAGCAGCAGTTCCGTATGGAGCATATTTTGCCAGTTCCGCTTTTGCTTCATCAGAAGCCGCATAGTTCTCACCAAGACCATTAACAGTCTGAGCTTTGAAAAGGAGGAACCACGCACCAACAGGTCCGTAACCATCTTTAAAACGCGCTGGGGTGAAACGGTTTTCCATCATGGAAAGTTCTGCACCAGCTCTAAGAGCCATAGTGTATGTAGAACCTGCATTCCATACTGGATACCATGCACGACCTTTACCCTCGCCAACTGAACGAGGCTGGTAAACGTTAACCGCTCCACCGCAAGCACACATGATAACCTTTGCGTTGATGATGAAGACTTTGTTTTCTCTCAAGGAGAAACCAACCGCACCGGCAACTCTTTTGGGATCGTCTTTGTCGTTAAGAATTTCAACGATGAAGCATCTTTCAATAATGTTGTCTTCGCCCAGTGCTTTTTTACCGGCTTCAGCAACAATTCTTTTGTAAGACTCACCGTTGATCATGATCTGCCATTTACCTGTACGAACTGGAGTAGCTCCGCTCTTAAGGGATCCGGCTTTTAGACCTTTTTTTCCGTCAAGATTTTTTCCATCATCAGTTTTTTTCCAAATGGGAAGACCCCATTCTTCAAAAAGATGTACAGAATCATCAACGTGACGACCAAGATCGAAGATTAAATCTTCACGTACAATACCCATAAGGTCATTTCTAACCATACGTACGTAATCTTCAGGTTTGTTGTCGCCAATATATGTATTAATTGCAGAAAGACCCTGTGCTACCGCGCCAGATCTTTCAAGGGAAGCTTTGTCACAAAGAAGAATTTTTGTGTCATCAGAAGCCCATTTTGTAATTTCAAATGCTGTTCCGCAAGCAGCCATACCGCCACCAATAATCAGAACATCAACGTCTCTTTTATCAACCTCTGGGTCTCTTATTGCTTTGAGTTCTCCAATAGGTTTGTTAGGTAATGCCATTATATACCTCCAAAATTATATATAAAATAACAAATTAAATGATGTCAGGAATTATGCAAGCTCTGTTGGAGCTACAAGTACATAACCGTCTATTTCCTGAGTACAAAGAAGTCCACTGCTAAGGTCTTTACCTTTCACGTCTTCATATGCATTGGCTTCGCCTTCAGGAGTAGTTCTGATTGGGAATTTAAAGCGTTTAATATCTCCGCTTCTGAACTTACAAGTCCACATGATATCCT
>JAWSVH010000135.1:0-5194 GCA_033852015.1 Desulfobacula sp. | reverse complement strand
CGACTTGCGTGAGAAACCATCTCATGATGAAAGAGTACAAAGAAGGCCGTGGTCCAATCATCATGAAAACTTCCGATGCCCTCAAAAAACGGGGCGAAACAATGAGCAAAAAAGAACTCAAACATCTTGAGTCTGAAGCTTGGGAAGATTTCCTTGACATGTCTGTTGGTCAGGCCGGTCTGTGGTGTGCAACTGATACACAGCCTGAAAAGAAAGATTCTGAAATTATGCCAACCGAACCGTACCTTCTTGGTTCTCACTCTGGATGCTGCGGTATCTGGTGTTCAGGTCCTGAAGAAGATTGGGTCCCAGATAGCTACAAATGGGGTTACAACAGAATGACTACTGCCAGAGGATTGTTTACTGCTGGTGATGGTGTTGGTTGTTCCGGTCATAAGTTCTCTTCTGGATCTCATGCAGAGGGTCGTATTCTTGCTAAATCCATGCTTCAGTATCTTGCTGCTGAAGGTTCCAAGGTTACTGGTTTCAAAGAAACTGACGAAGAACTGGTTGATTTTGTTTATGCACCAGTTAGAACTTACCTTGACAACTGTGCTTATACAACAGACGAAACAGTCAATCCTAAATACTGCAAACCTGCTGGAATGGCAATGCGTCTGATGAAGATGACCAATGAGTATGGTGGCGGTACTGCTACTTACTACATGACCAATGGTAAATCTTTGGAAATCCTCATGGATCTGTTCGAAGTGTTCCGTGAAGATCTTGAAAAGATTGCTGCTGGTGATCTTCATGAACTCTTAAGAGCATGGGAAATTAACCATCGCCTCTATACTGTTCAGGCTCATACTCGTCACATCCAGTTCCGTGAAGAATCAAGATACCCTGGTTTCTACTACAGAGGTGACTTCATGGGTCAGAATGATGAAGAATGGTTCTGCTTTGTTAACTCTTCTTACGACAAAGTAACCAATGAGTGGTCCATGAAAAAAGAACCGTATCACAAAATTATTTCTGACTAGTTCAGGAATCAATTTTAACATACGTTTTTAGTATATTAACCTCCAGGTGCTAGGAATAGTGCCTGGGGGTTTTTTCAAATTTTGAAGGTTATGGTTTTCTCCCTGTCTCCTCTTTTGTAAATACAAAAAATTTGAATCTTTTTTTGCATTTATAAAATAGGAGAGAGGATGCCAGAATTAAACTTTGGCATAAAACAAACAATAATTAACCAATAATAATATAACCCAAATGCACGGAGGGACAGCATGACAACAGATAATTCAGCCCCGGTAAGTGGAAGCATCATGGTGGTTGGCGGCGGTATCAGCGGCCTCACAACTGCTTTAGAAGCTGCCGAAGTGGGGTATGAGGTCTTCCTAATTGAAAAGGAAGCATCCCTGGGTGGAAGAGTATCCCAGCTAAAACACTACTTCCCCAAACTTTGCCCGCCTACTTGCGGACTTGAAATTAATTATAAAAGACTTCGAGACAACAAAAACATTAAGGTTTTGACAATGTCTGAAGTACAAAACGTATCCGGGACACCTGGAGATTACACAATTACTGTGAAAACTTCCCCCAGATATGTCAATGAAAACTGCACCGTCTGCGGAGATTGTGCCACCGTATGTGACACAGAGATTTCTGATGATTTCAACTTTGGCATGAACCGTAAAAAAGCAGCTTACCTACCGCATAACATGGCATTCCCTCAGCGTTATGTCATCGATCCTGCCATAAGCACTGATGATCGTGATAAAGTTAAAGCTGCTTGTAAGTATGATGCTGTTGACTTTGATATGGAAGAAAAAACCATCGATCTTAAAATTGGTTCTGTTGTATGGAATACTGGCTGGACACCCTATGATGCAACTAAAATTGATAACCTGGGTTTCGGCAGATATAAAAACATTGTCACCAACATGATGTTGGAAAGAATGGCCTCTATAACCGGCCCTACAGATGGAAATATTGTCAGACCATCTGACGAGAAGGCTCCTGAGACAATTGCTTTTGCACAATGCGCAGGTTCAAGAGATGAAAATCATCTTTCCTACTGCTCATATATTTGCTGCATGGCCTCCTTAAAACATGCCACTTATCTTAGAGCCCAATATCCAGAAGCAAAAATCTATATTTACTATATTGATCTGAGAACACCCGGCCTGAAATATGAAAAATTTTATGCCAATCTTAAAGCCGATGAAAATGTATTTTTTGTCAAAGGTAAAGTGGCAGAAGTTTCAGAAGAAGCCGGTTCCGGGAATATTAATTTGGTTGCTGAAGATACCATCACGGGTGAAAAAGTCAGACAAACTGTTGACTTGCTGGTTCTTGCTACAGGAATGCAGCCCACATGTGCTATCGACAAACCCAATGCAGATCTGACTTACAACGAAGAAGGGTTTATTGTAAATGACTTCAAAAAGGGCGGAATGTTTGCTGCCGGTTGTGCCAACAAACCTGCTGACGTTGTAACATCTAACCAGAATGCTACTGGCATGGCCCTCAAAGCCATTCAGACCCTTGTAAGGAGGTAGAGGAGAATCATGGATAAAAAATACGGAGTATATATCTGCACAGGATGTGGAATCGGTGACACCCTCGACATGGAAGCACTTGTGGATGTGCCCGATGAAGAAGGCGTTAATTGTACCACTCATCCGTTTCTTTGCAGCAAAGAAGGCGTTGAACTCATTCAAAAAGACGTTGATGATGGAAAAGTGAATGCCATGGTTATTGGCGCCTGTTCCAGACGTGTTAACTTTGACGTGTTCAATTTTGAAAATTGCATTATCGAAAGAGCAAATCTAAGAGAAGGCGTTGTTTGGCCTCACTCAAGAGAAACTTATCCCAAGCTTGAAGAAGATCAAAAAGATGACGAAGAACATTTTGATCCAATTCAAATGAAAGCTGAAGATTATATTAAAATGGGTATGATTCGGGTGGAAAAAGTTAATCTTCCAGAACCGTATCAAACCGAAACATTTTCTAAAAAAATCCTGGTACTGGGTGGCGGTGTAACCGGTATGTCCGCTGCACTTGATGCCGCTAAAACCGGATATGATGTCACCATCGTTGAAAAAGCTGCTGCACTCGGTGGATATGCTGCTAAACTCAGAAGCCAGATGCCGGTTGTTGAACCGTTCGAAGCGCTTCGAAATCCTGTTGTAGGGGAATTGATTGAAGAGATTGGGACCTTCTCCAATATTGAAGTAAAAACCACAACTGAGGTTGCTCGTATTGCCGGCCAACCCGGTGAGTTTACCGTTACCTTCAAGACACCAGGCGAAAAAATACCCTTTGATGTTCCTTTTCCTTTACCAGAAGAAATGCTGGTTGATGAAAATGGAAAAGAGCTGAACGTTGAAGATGCCCATGCAAAATATCTTGTATACAATGAAGGACGGGAAGACATCCTCCAACTGGATCCCAACGGAGAACTTTTTGGTGCTGTTATTCTGGCCGCCGGCTGGCGTCCTGATACCATTGAAGGTGAAAAATATGCCCATCTGGGTGTTGATCTTGCCGATGTTATCACCAATGATGAGTTTGAACAAATTGCCGCAAAAGGCAAAGTCGTTCGCCCATCCGATGGTAAAGAAGCTAAAAATGTCGTTTTCATTCAGTCTCCGGGCAAAGATGAAGATGATGCAGATTTTGAATATGCCGGTTCTGTTACCAGCCAAGTTGCCTTAAAACAAGCTCGATATGTAACAGAAGATTATGAAGATGGTAAAGCCTATGTGATTTACCAACACATGAGAACACCCGGTCTGCAAGAGTATTTTTACAAAAGCATGCAGCAAGAAGATGGTGTTTTTCTCACCAAAGGTGCTGTAACTGAAGTTGCCAAAAAAGGCGATGGCCTATTGGTTACTGCCATCAACACCCTTTTGGGTGAAAACCTGGGTATTCAGGCTGATCTGGTTGTTGTTGCTAGCGGAATGGTTCCTGCTACAAAAGATGACCCAATCATCAACCTGGCTTACAGACAGGGACCTGGATTCAGAGATAATGATATTTTTGGTCAGTATGCTGATTCGAACTATATCTGTTTTCCATATGAAACCCAGCGAACGGGTATTTATGCTGCGGGTGCCATCCGTCGTGCAATGACCATTGAAGAGTCCATTGAAGATGCGACAGGTGCTGCTTTAAAAGCCATTCAATGTATCGAAAGCTCAAACAGAGGCATGGCTGTTCATCCAAGATCCGGTGATATGACCTACCCTGACTTTTTCTTCCAACGATGCACACAATGTAAACGTTGTACAGTTGAATGTCCTTTTGGTGCGCTGGATGATGATGAAAAAGGCACTCCAAAAGCCAACCCGACCAGATGCCGTCGATGTGGAACCTGTATGGGTGCTTGTCCTGAAAGAATCATTTCCTTTGCAGACTATACTATTGATTCTATCGGTTCTCAGATCAAAGCCATTGGCGTTCCTTCAGAAGATGATTATGATGAACCTCCATTTAGATTCATTGCACTTATCTGTGAAAACGATGCTTTTCCAGCCCTCGATATGGTTGGAATGAATAAAATTGATTACTCACCAAATGTCCGGTTCATTCCAGTAAGATGTCTTGGATCTGTAAATACTATCTGGATTAAAGACGCACTTGCCCAAGGTATGGACGGTGTTATCCTTATCGGTTGCAAACATGGTGATGATTATCAATGTCATTTCATGAAAGGCTCCGAACTTGCCGAAGTCCGTGTGAAAAAGATCGGTGATGCCCTTTCAAGTCTTGCACTTGAAGAAGAACGTGTGGCCTTTGCTGAAGTTGCCATTGATGAATATGACAAACTTCCTGAAATAATAAATGCCTTTGTTGAAGAAGTTGAAGACCTTGGTCCGAACCCATTCAAAGGATTCTAATTTTAACTATTTACCCAAATAGTTTGGAGGTATAATAGTATGACTGAAAAATATCTTGCTCAACCTGATCTTGGCTTTATTTCCCAGCTAAGAGACCTTGGTGGCGAAACACTTAAAAAGTGTTACCAATGTGCCACCTGCTCGGTTGCCTGTCCTATTGCGCCCGAAGACAGCCCATTTCCTAGAAAAGAAATGATCGCAGCGTCCTGGGGACTTAAAGACAGACTCTTAAAAAATGGTGATATCTGGCTATGCCATCAATGCGGTGATTGTACTGATCTTTGCCCTCGTGGGGCAGCGCCTGGCGATGTTTTGTCTGCCGCAAGATCTGCAGCCATCACTGA
>JAWSVH010000003.1:0-19211 GCA_033852015.1 Desulfobacula sp. | reverse complement strand
ATGAGGGTTTGATTTAATTGTTCAACAGACAGCAGGGTCTCTTTGGGGAAGGATGAGACCTGTTTAAAGGTTTTTGGACAAAAATCGATGTACTTTTCACCATCTTTTTCCATGAAGATGGGATAGCCATGCGTTCGACAGATCACAGGGCGATCCGAATAGAGAGTGCAGGCATTGTCAATGAGCAGGGGGCAGGTTGTTGTTTGATGCTCAAGTTTTTTAAAGATGCGGGTCTGCATGTCTTGGGGTAATCGTGAAAAGGCCTGGGAGATTGACAATGCTTCCACAGGAAAAAGGCTTAAAAATTTACAGCAGCTATCACAGCCCTTTTTACACGCAATTTGCTCAGGAAACTGTTTTTCAACTTTTTGGATGTGTTCATCCACATGGTTAAGAAGGTTTCGATAGTTCGTTAAGATTGTATCAATTGAGCTTTTATTCATATTTCAATTGGTTTCCAATGACCTTTATCATTCCATACCCTTGAAAAAGAGTGATCCGGGGCCAGGACTTTATGGGGTCTATCCAATATATCAATTTCCATTGCCGTTTCGTACAAGGGTTCCCAGGTGTTAAATCCTATATCGTCAGGGTCTACCATGCCGCCGGGGAAAACATATAGTCCTCCCATAAACCTGGATTTGGTGCTTCTTTTTATAAGATAAACTTCCAGGGCTTTTTTTTTCTCTCGAACAAGAATTATTGTGGCAGCCGGTATTAATTCAGATGGCAAATTTTTTTCCATTTTTTTTAATATATATTTGTGCTTCAATCTTCGCGAGTATAGGAGCCTTTGAGGTTGCCTGTCAATTATTAAACCCTGATTCTTATATTTGGGGTAGTATTATTTATTGACAGATACAAAATAGTCTATTATTTTTTATATATCTATTCCTGAAATTCTAAATTATTTTGATCATGATTGTTCGTCGCAAGCCATAAAATTTTTCAATTTTTATAATTAAATATTGGAGAAAGCCATGAAAATATTTGTCGTTTTATTGAGTCTTTCCATTTTCTTATTTTTCTCATCAACAGCATTTGCTCATGGACCATACCTTAATGATAATTTATGGGGAGTTTTCCTCAGCGATACTGAGGGTGATGATTATATCGTTGCAGGAGTGAAATTAAAATTTGGATCTGACTTAGGGCTGCCAGGTGTTCTTTCTGTTGGGTATGGGATTAATAACAATCTTAGAGTAGAAGGTGAAGTGTCGTATCAAATAAATGATGATGAACAGACAATATATGGAAGTTCAAGTCTGGATTTGGTAGAGGATGTCAGTTATCTTGCTCTTCTGGTAAATGGGTACTACGATTTTTCAAACAAAACGTCTTTGACTCCTTTTATAACGATGGGTGCGGGTGGAGCAAAACCCGAAACAGTGGGATTTGATATTACCGGATCTGACCATTCAGCTGTCAGTTATGACGATATGGTTTTTGTATATCAGTTAGGGGCCGGTATAAGCTATGAAATTGGGCATAAAACAGTCATTGATTTTGAATACAGGTACCTTTCGACAACGGACCTTCGATTTGACACGGTAAGACCAGAATATATAAATCATAATATCATTGTAGGAGCTCACCTGAGCTTTTAATGTCTTTAAAACAAAGTAGGCGGCCGATCTAAACGGATGGTACGCTACTTTCCTCTGTCATATTTATAAGAGAGGACTTTCTTTTTCAAAAAGCGGTTTCCTTTTTTAAAAAAATATTGGGCTTAAAGTTAATGGGTTGACAAGTCAAAATAATTGTGAGTAAGTGTTACTTACTAAAGTGCGCAGATCTGATCAGATTATCGATAACTCAGTCAAAAAGGCGATGAATGAAACATAAAGGCAAAACAAATCCACCGGGTAGAATAAAAATCATGAAGTCATTTTCCAATTTGATGGCGCAAAAGGATTTTCATTCCATAACCACGGCGGAAATCGCCAGTAATGCTCTGGTGACAGAAGGCTTGATTTATAAATATTTCAAAGATAAAAAAGACTTGTTATATCAGGTATTAAACGAACATTTTTTTGAATTCCAGGCAAAAATTGAAAATCGCGTTGCCAATGAAAAAACCTGCATTGAGCAGCTTGAAGTCGTTATTTTTTCAAGTCTTGAAAGTTATGCAGACAATCGTATTTTTTCCAGGATTCTTTTGCTTGAAGTTCGCAACTCTTTAGAATTTTTTGATTCTTGTGCTTACGATATGGTCCGCAAATATTCTCGAACCATATTAGATATCATTAAAAATGGTATTCAAACAGGAGAACTCAAGTCAGATATTAACGCCTTAATTTTACGAAAAGTGATTTTAGGGGCTATTGAGCATGCTTGTCTTGGTGAAATTATTTTTGGAAAAGAACTGGATATTGATGAGGTGTCCACCGGCATTGCAAATATTGTATTTAATGGAGCAAAAGCATAAATGAAACATTCTGACGTTCAATCATTGATCAATGAAAAATTGAAGACATCTACCAAGGCGTTGACTGAAGATGAAGCAAAAAAAATATTTAAATTGTTTGATATCCCGGTGGTTCAGGAAACTTTGGCAAAAGATGAACAAAGTGTGTTGGAGGCATGTAAGAAGATCGGATTTCCTGTGGTGCTCAAAGGGGTAGGCACAACCATATTGCACAAGACAGAAGCAGGGCTTGTGCGTGTCGGACTGAGCAATGAGCAACAGGTTCGTTATGCAATGGATGAGATGAAAAAATCTGCCAAGAGTGCACTTGAGGCATTTCTTGTCCAGCCACAGATATCTGGAAGCCGCGAGTTTGTGGCCGGGATGTTTAAAGATCCTCTGTTTGGCCCGGTGATTGTGTTTGGTCTTGGTGGGGTTTTAACCGAGGCTTTAAATGACGTGGCCTTAAAATTGGCTCCCATGGATGATGTTGATATGGAAGATATGTTTGAGCAGATATCTTCAAAAAAATTATTTACAGCATTCAGGGGTGAAAAAGCGGTTCAAAAAGCGGCCATTAAAAAAATTCTTAAGGCATTGTCAGATATTGCGATTGCGTACCCGGATATCAAAGAAATTGATATCAATCCGTTGATTATACAGCCCGATGGTTCTCCTGTGGCGGTGGATGGCTTGATTGTTATTGAAAAGGCCACTAAAAAAGAGGTTAAGGATTTTGATATTGATTTTCAACAGCTTGGTGCCTGCTATTACCCAAGATCGATTGCCTTTGTCGGGGCATCAGGCACCACTGGTAAATGGGGACATATGCTTTTGACCAACACACTGTCCCAGAATTACAAGGGAAAAGTCTATCTTGTAAATCCCAAAGGTGGAGAAATCGCAGGGCGGCCTGTATATTCATCTGTCAAAGAAATTAAGGATGATATTGATTTGGCAGTGGTGACAATTCCAGCCAACCATGTGTTGGAATTGATACCGGAATTAAAGAAAAAGAATGTGAAGGGTATCTTGATGATTACCTCCGGATTCAGGGAAGTGGGAGGAGATGGGATCCAATTGGAAGAAGATTTGGTAAGGCTTTCAAATGAGGCTGGAATCCTGCTTCTTGGACCCAACACCATGGGAATATGCAACCCCCATGATCATTTGTATTGCTGTGCATCCCATGTGCATCCGCTTCCCGGTTCCACCACGCTTGTCTGCCAGTCTGGAAATCTGGGAACCCAATTGCTGGCCTTTGCCGAGCAGCAGGATATTGGTATCCGCAGTTTTTCAGGATCTGGTAATGAAGCCATGGTGACCATTGAAGATTATATGGAAGCCTTTGAAATTGATGATTTGACCAAAACTGTAGTTTTGTATCTTGAAAGTGTTAAGAATGGGACTCGATTCTTTGAAAGTGCAAAAAGAGTGTCTAAGACAAAGCCTGTAGTCGTGCTCAAGGGCGGCAGGACAAAAGCAGGAGAAAAAGCGGCTTCCAGTCACACCGGAGCCATGGCTTCGGACATCAAGGTGTTTGATGCTGCCTGCAGGCAAGCCGGTATTATCCAGGTGGATGCCCCCATGGAACTTTTGGATCTGTCAGCTGTCTTTTCTTCGCTTCCGCTGCCAAAGGGAAACCGGGTGGCGATTATGACCCTTGGTGGTGGATGGGGTGTGGTAACAACAGATCTTTGTGCTGAATTGGGACTTGTGGTTCCAGATTTATCCCAGGGTATTATTGAACGGCTTAACAAAATTTTGCCACCTTTCTGGAGCCATGAAAATCCAATTGATATTGTGGGGGAAGGAGACCCTACTGTTGCTAAAACCTGCATGGAAGAACTGCTCAAATGGGATGGGTGTGATGCGGTGATTCATTTGGGAATCCATGGCAGACGTGTGTTGGGTAATAAAATGCTTGAATCCACGATGAAGGTGGACCCCAACGTTGATAAAGAACATTCAAAAGTTATGAAAGCGACCATGCTTGAGTTTGAAAATGAATATACACGCTATGTGGCGCGGCTGACGCAGCAATACGAAAAACCTGTCCTGGGTGTAAGTCTTTTAACCGATGAAATTAGTAAAACCCTTTATCGTGTAGAAGGTTGTGAATACAAAAGTGTTTTTTTCCCTTCTCCGGAAAGAGCGGTAAAAGCCCTCTGGGGAATGTGTCATTACAGTCAATGGAAAAAAAGTCATTTGTAGTTTCCACGGGGCTTTGATAATATTAGTATCGATGGAAACATAAGAAGTGAATCTGAAAAATTTAGGAGAAAACAATGCAATCCAGAGTAACAACATCAAGTTTAATGAAAATGAAACTCGAAGGGCAAAAAATTACGGCTTTAACTGCGTATGATTATCCATTTGCCAGTATGCTGGATCAGGCAGGAATTGAGATTGTCCTGGTGGGAGATTCGCTGGGGATGGTAGTTCAGGGCAAGGAAAATACATTGCCTGTTACCATGGATGAAGCCATTTATCATACCTCTATGGTATCAAGAGCCTGTAAATATTCAATGGTGATCGGGGATATGCCTTTTATGTCTTACCAGGGGGCGCTGGACAAGGCCATTGAAAATGCCGGGCGATTTTTAAAGGAAGCCGGAGCAAGCGCTGTAAAATTGGAAGGAGGAGCCGATGTTTGTCCGGTGATTAGTTCTCTTGCCAAGGCCGGTATCCCGGTTCAGGCACATATTGGTCTGACACCTCAGTCGGTGCATCAAATGGGCGGTTTTAAAGTTCAAAGAGATGAAGAGCGACTTTTAAAAGACGCCAGAGATGTTCAGCAGGCAGGTGCTTTTTCAGTTGTTTTGGAAGGCATTCCTTCTGATATTGCAAAAAAGATTACCAAAGAACTTCAAATTCCCACCATTGGTATTGGAGCGGGGGTGGACTGTGATGGTCAGATTCTTGTGCTCCATGATATGATTGGCATTAATAATCGGTTTTTGCCCAAGTTTGTAAAAAAATATGCAGATCTTGCAGGTGAGGCTAAAAAAGGTCTTGATCAATATATTAAAGAGGTAAAAGACGGGGAGTTTCCGTCAGAAGAATATGAATATAAATAAAAAAAACATGGAATTTGGCGTTATCGGGTGTGGCAGACTGGGAACATCTCTTGCGGTGTTTCTATCCCGGCAGGGGTTTGTGGCAAAAGCATTTTCAAGCAAAAGTCGCGAGTCTGCTCAAAAAGCATGTGACCATGTTGGAACAGGTCAGGTATATGATGATCCCATTGAAGCTGCAAAAGCCTGTCCGCTTGTTTTTATTACCACCCCTGATACGGTGATTGAACCGGTGTGTGAAATGATTGCTTCAAAGAATGGGTTTAACAAGGAAACTGTAGTGTTTCATCTGTCCGGCGCATTATCATCCAGTATCCTTGTTTCGGCTAAATCAAAGATGGCATATGTAGGTTCCATTCATCCACTTCAGGCCTTTGCACCGTATGAGATGGGACAAGATTCTCCTTTTAAGGGCATTAATATATCCATTGAAGGGGATGATGTTGCAGTTGAATTGGGAAAGGAAATTGTAAATGCGCTAAAGGCCAACTCTTTTACGATCCCGACAGATGCAAAAACCGTATATCATGCTTCGGCAGTTGTTGCATCTAATTATCTGGTGACACTTGAACATTTTGCGCTTGAATTGTTAAAAGCCGCAGGTATTTCAGAACAAAATGCATATGAGATTTTAGAACCTTTGATCATGGGAACCCTGAACAATATCAAGGCAAGGGGCAGTGTGAACGCACTGACTGGGCCTGTTGCTCGTGGAGATGATGAGATTGTTTCGCGTCACCTTGAGGGGATTGATAAGAAATTGCCGCAGTTTTCCAAGTTGTATCGGTTGCTGGGCAGTCATACCCTGGATATTGCGGCCCAGCGAGATCAGATCAGTGAAGATGCGAAAAAAAAGCTCTCAGACTTGTTTAAATTTTAAGTAAGTTGAGTTGTTTCCCTTCCTGGGAAAACTGCTTGTTTGCTTCTTCTAAGCTTGCTTTGCTGGATATGACAGCCGTGCCTTTTTGGGTATCATCAATGTCAAAATATTTTTGTGCAATATTTTGAATTTGCTTTTTGTCCAGTTGTAATAAGTTGTCTTTGAATTTACGCCGAATCTCATGGCTCAGTTTTGTTATGTCCCTGTAAA
Organism: Desulfobacula sp.; assembly: GCA_033852015.1. Lineage (GTDB taxonomy): Bacteria > Desulfobacterota > Desulfobacteria > Desulfobacterales > Desulfobacteraceae > Desulfobacula. Next base: position 12,637 of record JAWSVH010000003.1, on the reverse strand, counting down.
AGGCTTTCATTGCAGAAGGCCCCGGTGTTTCTGGCTTGTCAATTTCTGAACAGACCTGCAGGATAGCTTCTTTGACATCTGTTTGGGAATATGACCCGTTAATGATGAAATCACAGGCATTTTTATATACATCAATGGTTCGTTTGATGTGTGGATCTCTGTAAGAACCAAATGAAAACAGTCCTTCTTCGGTATTATAGATGGCAAATCCGCCGTAGGCACCGCCTTTTTCTCTGATTTCACGGTGAAGGTATAAAGATCTTAGTAATTTACTGATCACAGCAAGGCCTGGAGAGTCTTTGTGGGTAATCCTTACCGCCTTAAATGACTGGCCCACAAAAGAGACGGAGGTGTTGGTATGCCACCCGGTAAAGGGAGCCGTTTTGTCAAAAGGGATGTCCGGGGTGAAAAAGCTTTTCTCGCTTTCGTTTGCAAGAGAAGCGTAAATGGACTGAATCTTATTTTCTCCATTAAGAATGGATTCTTTACTGCCGATGACTGCAGGTTTGAAATTCCCTTTTGTTAAAACAGACTGGGCAATTTGTATTAGGTTTTGAGATAAAACTTCAAGTACATCGTTTTTATTGCTGGCATCATTCATTGTTTGGATTATTTCTTTGATCAGCTTGTATTGTGCAATGCCGTGCCAAAGTTCATTTATATGGGATGCCTTTGACAGGTGCATGGATGAAAGGGAAATTGCATATCGATGGCCAGCAGAAACAATGGAGGCTTCCATGCCGGACTGGTATTGGAGTAAAAGACTTTTGAGACGATCAAAATCTTTAAAGCTGCATTCTGTAATAAATTCTTTTATCAAGTCAAATAAAGGATCTACGTTTCGGTCCAGCGCTTTGCCCTGGATAGCTAAAAAAGAATGGGCAGTGGCTTCTTTTGAAAAATAGGATCCTGAAAATGGCGAAGTTGATACTCCTCCGGTATAAAGATCCATACGTTTTGCCAGTTTTTCATAAGAGTTTTTTTGTGTTCCACTATTGGTAAATGTCTGACAAAAAAACGGCACAAGCCCAAATAGATCCACAGGGATATTTCCTGCACCCACAGGGCAGGTAAAATAAAGGATGCCTGATGTTGCACGGTCATAGCATGTGGCAAGCGAAACATCTTTAATTGTATCGGGTTTAATGATTTCGATTTCCGGGGGTACATCAACCAACTCTAAAGTTGGAAGTACGGAGAGGTCCTCTTCTTTTTCCTGCAGGGCTTCAAGTTGTTCTGCATCAGCTTTGATCTGATCCAGATCCTGGGCCGTCATTTCCTTTAAAAGTGTTCTGAGTTCTTTTTTTGTCTGTTGGACCTGCTGGTTTTCGAGATCTGCATCAGGTTCAAGAGTAAAAAGAACCCGGTGGGGATTTTCAAGGAAATAGTGTTTTAATTTATTTTCTAAAAAACCGCCTTTTTCGATTTGGGTATTGAGTTTTTTCAGGTCTTTATCAATGTTGATACAGTCGATTGGATTTCCATCATGGATCAGAGTGCCGGCAAAGGAGAGCAATAATTGGATACCAAAAGGATATGGGGTATTGGTGATTTCTTTTCTGTGAAATTCAATTTGATGTATGGCAGATTCAATCAGGCTGGGTTCAATCCCTTCGGCTGCAACCTTTTCAATGGTGGAAAAGATGATGCTTTCAACAGTTTTGATATCTTTTTTTGTAATATCTTTTAAGCCGCATGCAAACATGGTATCTCGGTTGTCTGAGTCAAACCCGGTTGAATCAGATAAGGCCGACCCCAAATTAGAGTCGATCAGGGCTTTTCTGAGTGGGGATGCAGAATTCCCAAGAAGAATCTGTTCCAATACCGTCATTACAAGAATCTCAAATGAATCCTTAACATCGCAGATCAGCCAGGCAACACAAGCCTGATATTTTTTTGTAATATCTTTAGGGTCTGCATAGGCATAGGCTTGAGTTTTTTCTATTGGTTTTTTCCATCGGGGTTGGGTTGGGACTTTTGAATCAATATCAATGGCTTTAAATTCATCAAGGACTTTTTCACTAATAAAAGATAAGGTTTTTTCTAGTGGTAAGTTACCATAGCTGTAAAAATAGGAGTTAGAGGGATGGTAATATCTGGCATGAAAATCTTTAAGATCTTCCCAGGTCAGATTTGGGATATCGCAGGGTTCTCCACCGGAATTATTTTTGTAGGTTGTATCCGGATAAAGGGCTGCAAGCAAGGATCGTCCCATCACCTGTCCCGGTGAGGACATGGCCCCTTTCATTTCGTTATATACAACCCCTTTATATTCAAGCTTAGTCTCTTTTTCGGTTTCCCCATCGTCAGTGGTGGCAATTTCAATGCGGTGACCTTCCTGCTTAAAACTTAAATGGTCAATTTTTGGGAAAAAGGCCGCATCAAGATATACGTTCATCAGATTGTAATAGTCTTTTTTATTTTGCGTAGAAAAAGGATACATGGTCCAGTCTGATGCAGTGAATGCATTCATGAAAGTGGATAGACTTCTTTTGATCATGGAAAAGAAAGGGTCGCGGACATTATAGTTTCTTGATCCGCATAATACAGTATGTTCGAGGATGTGAGCGACGCCTGTAGAATCTTCAGGAACTGTTCTGAAAAATACGCCGAAGGTATTTTCTTTGTCATTATTTAGGATATGGATATGTTGTGCTTTTGTTTTGATGTGCACAAGCTGGAGCATAACTGAATCAATATTTTCTAGTGGGGTGATGTCAACAATTTTATAACCACAAAGTTCTTGTCCCAGTTTGAACGTAATATCTGGTTTGAATGCAATATCTGGCATGAATGTGTGTGTCCTTTTAAACTTTTTTGTATATACCGCGGGTAACCCGCTTGATTCTTTTTATTTTATCCAGCCGGAAGATAATATTTCGCAGTTTTTTATCATCATATCCTGTGGCAGCCTTGATCGTTTTAAAGTTTGTCCCCTTAGGGTGGTTTGCAATAATATCAAGAACAACCGAAGACGCACTCTTGCGCATGGACCCAGATTTGGTTTTCTTTTTTCTGGATGTTGGCTGTTTTTTATACAGTAATTGTTCTAGCTTATCCAGTCTGCTATGCAAGGACCCAATATCTTCTTTTGTCGGAATATCAAGCCGGCTTAAGATCATTTTTATGAAGCTTTCCCAATTAACCGCATGTTCTGTTTTTTCTACCATGATAAATCTCCCAAAGAAAGGTTTAATTGTTGATATGCCATGATATAAAAAATATCAACGCTGTGAGCGTTTGATATGAAAGTAAGTGAAAATAGCGAAAAATTTAAAAAATAGCACGGGTCTATTTGTGATAAAATAGTACCAGTTTATTTTTGATAGTTGAATCTAATCATGTATTGAAGTATATATAATGATTACTTTCACAAGGTTTAAAAGTCAAGTAGTAAATTCCAATGAGGTTTATATAAAAGATAATGTTTAGAAAAAAATTTGTGGCGTTTATTGAAAAGGTTAAACAGCTTAATGGAGATCCGCATTTTGTGGCCTTTGGAATGGCTATTGGTGTTTTTGTAGCGGTTACTCCGACGATTCCATTTCATACTATTTTGGCCATTGGTCTTGCAATATTGTTAAAAGCAAGTAAACCAGCCGCTATACTTGGTGTCTGGGTAAGTAATCCGTTTACAGCAGTTTTTCTTTATGTTGCCTGCTATAAAACCGGATATTTCTTTATTGAGGATTCTCATGAAGCCATGAAATCCATTGAGATTCTGGTTGCACACCTTGAAGGTGATGCCGGGTTTTTGGAGAAAATTACGTTTCTTACTGAATTTGCAAAAATACAAGTGAAGCCTTTCATGATTATGAATGTTGGTGGAGTGATTCTTGGTTTACCATCAGGGCTTTTTGCCTATCTCCTGACTCGAAAATTTATTGTTCAGTTGAGAAAAAAAACACATCTTAAAAAAAGGTAATTGTATGACGCATCCTGGACAACTATTAAAACAGAATGGATTATATGCGGGTAAAGAACTTGGACAAAATTTTTTATCTGATTCGAATACAGCAGATATGATTATCAGGAAAACAGGAATTTCAAAAGAGACCCATGTCCTGGAAATCGGATCCGGATTAGGCGCATTGACCCGTCCCATTGCACAAATTGTAGATCAGGTGACGGCTGTTGAAAAAGATTCTCGCATGATTCCTTTACTAGAACAGGAGCTTGAAAGTCATGACCTGCACCATGTAAAAATATTGAATATGGATGTTTTGAAGCTGGATATACACTCGCTTTTAAAAGACAAAAAGCTTGTGGTGATTGGAAATCTTCCATATAATATTTCATCACAGATTTTGTTTAAGCTGGTTGAAGAAAGTCACTGTATAGAAAGGGCTTTTTTGATGTTTCAAAAAGAACTGGCAACAAGAATTATTGCATCTCCCGGTGGAAGAGATTATTCTCGATTATCCGCAGTGGTTCAATATGCAGCCGATATCAGTTTTGTTGCAGACGTCGGGCCCAATTCTTTTTTCCCCCGCCCCTCTGTAGATTCAACTATTTTAAGATTTGATTTTTTTGAGAACAAGGGATTTGATAGAGAACAGGAGAAAGTATTGTTTAATGTCATTAAGGCAGCATTCTCAAAACGAAGGAAGTCTCTAAAGAATTCAATGGTAGGTGGTGAATTTGAATTTAAAAAACCGTTTATTATCACAGCATTGGAGTCGGCAGGTATCGATCCTCAAAGACGGGCGGAAACATTGACCGTTGATGAGTTTAAATCTCTTGCTCAGGCAATATGGGAAGCGCCTGAAGGAATTTCATAAATGAATGCCAGAATTTCCATAGACAATCTGATTGAAATCGTTAAAACAGGTGGTAAAGTTAAAACCGGTATTGATGTTTACAGCGAAAAAGGGGTTTTGCTTTTAGGCAGTGATGTTGTTGTGGATACGATTAAGATTCTTGAGATTATCAAGGAAAAAGGCATTAAATCAGTCCCTGTAAATACTGCACTCAGTGGCGGTTTGTGGGATGGTAACGGTAATTTGATTAAAATTTCTTCTCAAGGGTTGCTTGATTATGAGGCTCTTTTGGAACAAGAAGAAGAACTGATGGCTTTCCCAGTTAAAAAAGAGAGTTATCCTGATACAGCAACCAATGAAATTGAAAAGCGTCTTAAAGAGATAGAGGAAATTAAGCACGAGGCAAATAAGAAATATGCAGAAGCCAAGCTGAGTGTAAAAAAGGTACTATCGGACATAAAAGACACCGGTGGTGAATTTGACTATGAAGAGGTGGAGAGCAATGTGTCTGAGCTGGTGGACTTCCTTTCTGTGGGAGACAATCCTTTTTCTTATCTGACCCACGAAATCTTTTCTTATGATGATTACTTAATTAATCACTCTGTAAATGTTTGTGCCATCGGAACGGCTGTCGCCAGTCGATTTAATAAGAATTTTTCAAAGATTATTGATGATCTGATCAGTGGCAACTCATCCGAGATAAATGATCCTTTTGAAAAAGATAAAGAAAAATTGTACCAATCTTTTACCTGTTTTTATCCTGAAGATTTAGATGATATTTCTCTTGGGTTTTTTCTTCATGATATCGGTAAAATTCTGGTTCCTGACGAAATCCTTAATAAAAAGGGACGTCTGACAAAACAGGAATTTGATGAGGTTCAAAAGCATTCATATCAATACGGCGTAGAGATCCTTGAAAAAAATAAGCTCAAAAATTCAGTAATCAAAAATATCGTTCAATATCATCATGCCCCTTTGTATGATGGAGAAGGCAGGTGTTATCCACTGGATAAAAAACAGGCTCAGGTTCCCCTTTATGTGAGAATATGTAAGCTTGCTGATATTTATGATGCCATGACATCTAAGCGAAGTTATAAAGAAGCATTTAATCCAATTAATGTGGTAACTCAATTATTCCGGACCTATGCTAAAAAAGACAGAATGCTTCAGTATATTATCCATGCATTTGTTAAAAGCATCGGGATCTATCCTCCTGGCAGTATTGTCTATTTGAGAAATGGGCAATTGGCCTATGTTCTTGAGAGTGAGGGCCCTCTTTTGCTGCCGTTTACTGACGAAAAGGAAAATACGTTGAGACAAAAGCCAAATCCTTTTAAGGCGAATGTACCAGAACTGGCAGAGGCAAAAAAGATTGATGGCAGAAGAAGTGTAAAAGCCCCTAAGGATGTCAATAATCTTCTTCCCACTTATATACAAAAGATAGCAGTAAAACCCGCTAAGTGATATATTCATTTTTAATAGTTTAGAGACTCAATTTAATACTTATATGGCAAAATATAAAGAAAGGATATTTTTATGATCAGAGCAAATGATAATTATAGTAAATTAAAAGCTTCTTACCTTTTTAGCGACATCGCTAAAAGAGTGAATGACTACCAGGAAAACAATCCCAATGTTGATGTTATTCGTCTGGGTATTGGAGATGTAACCCGTGCGCTTTCCCCTGCGATAATCAAAGGATTTCACAATGGGGTTGATGAAATGGCAAATGACGCCACTTTCAGAGGATATGGTCCCGAGCAGGGATATGATTTTTTAAGGCAGGCCATTGCAAAAAATGATTTCCAGGATAAAGGGGCTGAAATTTCGGCAGATGAAATTTTTGTCAGTGATGGTGCTAAATGTGATTGTGGAAATTTCCAGGAATTGTTTGCAAGTGACATAAAGATTGCCATTCCTGATCCGGTATACCCGGTATATCTGGACACAAACGTTATGGCGGGTCGGACAGGTGTGAATAAAGATGGCAGATACGAAGGTATTGTTTACCTGGATTGTGTCAAAGAAAATAACTTTCTTCCCAAACTTCCTCAAGAACCCGTGGATTTGATTTATTTGTGTTTCCCTAATAACCCTACAGGATCTACAGCAACAAAAGAAGAGCTTAAGGTCTGGGTGGATTATGCTGTAGAAAATAAGGCCTTGATTTTGTTTGATGCTGCATATGAAGCTTTTATTCGGGACGAAACACTGCCCAGATCAATTTACGAGATTGAAGGGGCCAGAAAAGTGGCGGTGGAATTTAGAAGCTTTTCAAAAACCGCTGGGTTTACCGGTACCCGATGTGGTTTTACGGTTGTGCCCAAAGAGTGCATGATTTTTGATGAAAAAGGGGGAGAAGTGTCTTTGCACGCCATGTGGAACCGGCGGCATACCACTAAATTTAATGGGGTCTCTTATCCGGTGCAAAAAGCTGCCCAGGCAGTCTATTCTTCGGAAGGTAAAGAGCAGATTGCCAAGGAAATTGCATATTATCTGAATAATGCAGATATCATTACTCAAACCATGGAAAAGCTTGGGTTTGATTATGTGGGTGGAAAAAATTCACCCTATGTCTGGATAGATGGAGATGGCAGAGATTCCTGGGATTTTTTCGATCTGCTTTTAACCAAGGCCTCTGTAGTCTGTACACCTGGTGGCGGTTTCGGCCAGTGTGGAAACCCATATATCAGAATCAGTGCATTTAATAGCCTTGAAAATGTAAAAACGGCTATGAGCAGATTGGAAAAGGCATTGAAGTGAACCATTTTTTCAAGGTGAAAACACTTGAAGAAGTATTGGCACTTAAGTCTGTGTTTTCACCGCTTGGGTCTGAGAAAATAGCAGTATCAGATACCTTTGCAAGAATTCTGGCAGAGGATGTGATTGCTCAAAATGACCTGCCGGGTTTTCGGCGAGCCACGATGGATGGCTATGCAGTAGCAGCAGGTTCAACATTTGGAGTCTCTGAGTCCAATCCTGCCTGGTTGGAGATAAAGGGTGCCATCCTTATGGGTGATATTCCGGACTTTACTTTGGGGTCGGGCATGGCTGCAAAAATTTCTACCGGTGGAATGCTCCCGAAAGGGGCAGACAGTGTGGTTATGGTGGAGCACACTCAACAGGTGGATGAATCTTCTGTAGAAATTTATAAAAGTGTTGCACCGTTACAGCATGTGATTGATGCATCCGAAGATTTTGCTCAAAACAGCATCGCATTATCAAAAGGAAAGTTTATCAGACCCCAGGAGCAGGGGCTTATTGCCGGATTGGGATTTGAAAATCTATCGGTTTATAAAAGACCTAAAGTTGGGATTATTTCCACCGGGGATGAGATAATTTCCATAGATGAACCCCTTACACCTGGAAAAATCAGAGACATTAATTCGTATGCTTTGGCAGGCTTTATTCGTGAAGCCCATGCTCAGCCCATATGCTATGGTATTATTAAAGATGATCCATCGGCCATGAAAACAGCCATAAAAAAGGCGCTGGATGAAACAGATATGGTGCTGATTTCCGGGGGCAGTTCTGTGGGAACAAAGGATTACACCCTTGATGTTCTGTCAGCTCTTCCTGACACCCAGATTTTGGTGCACGGTATGTCAGTCAGTCCCGGTAAACCGACAATCCTTGCCAGATCCGGCAGCAAACCGGTGTGGGGGCTGCCAGGCCAGGTGGCTTCTGCCATGGTGGTGTTTAAGATCGCAGTTGCTCCGTTTTTAGATCATATTAAAGGATTGGAAAAACAAGATCAGGAGATCACCATTCCTGGGATGTTAACCCGGAATATTTCGTCTGCCCAGGGAAGACGGGATTTTATACGCGTGGTTCTGGGAAAAAAGGATGGCCAGTATCTGGTAATACCCGTACTCGGTAAATCCGGCTTGATTAAAACCATGATCCATGCCGATGGTCTGCTTGAAATCGGGGATGATGTGGAGGGCCTTGAAAAAGGCACTCGGGTGGATGTTATTCTCTTGTAACAAACGTTGTTTAGAAAAAGGCAGAATCCATGAGTTCTAAAAGAAATGTATATCTGGATATGAAGAGTATTAAAGAAGCAAAAAAAATTCTCTTTGATGCTTTTAAAGATTCTATAACACAAATTGAAACTCTTGATGTGGTGGATGCTAAAGGCCGTGTTCTTGCAAAGCCTGCTATTGCAGTTATCTCTTCTCCTAATTTTCATGCAGCAGCCATGGATGGTATTGCTGTAGATGCAAAAAACACATTTGGGGCCAATGAAGATTCACCGATTCGTCTTTTTCCGGGGAAAAATGCTGTATGGGTAAATACCGGGCATGCCATGCCCGAAGGGACCAATGCTGTTATTATGATTGAATATATTCAGATCATTAATGACAGCACAATTGAGATTGAAGCGCCGGTATTTCCTTGGCAGAATGTCAGGAAAATGGGAGAAGATATTGTGGCCACAGAGCTGTTGTTCCCAAGAGGACATCTGGTTAATGCGTATTGTCTTGGGGCCCTGCTTGCCGGCGGTATTTTTAAAGTCCAGGTGTATAAACAGCCTCAAGTGTTAATCATTCCGACAGGATCTGAGCTTGTGCAGTGGCATAATATTATTCCCGATCAGATGAAACCAGGAGATGTTGTGGAGTCTAATTCGCATGTCTTAGGGGCACTTTGTCAGGATCATGGCGCCCTGTTTGATATCCATCCCATGCTTAAAGATGATCTTGAATTTATTAAAAAAGCGGTAAAAGAAGTTGCTAAAGACCGATACGATATGATCTGCATTATTGGGGGATCTTCTGCCGGGTCAGAAGATTTTGCAAAACCCGTTATTCAATCATTGGGTGAACTTTACGTCCACGGGGTAACCATGATGCCCGGTAAGCCTTTGATGTTTGGAAAAGTGTTTGATACACCCATTTTTGGTATTCCGGGTTATCCCGTGTCTGCCATTGTCGCTTTTGAACAATTTGCAGGACCGCTTTTACTGAACATGCAAAAGCGCCCTCAAATAGAACGCAGTGAAGTTGAGGTTATTCCAGCAAGGAAGATTGCCTCCAAACTGGGCCAGGAAGAATTTTTAAGAGTGAAACTGGGTTTAGTGGGCGGTAATTTGATCTCATCCCAGTTGCCCCGGGGTTCTGGGAATATCACAACATTGACACAAGCCGACGCCATGATAAGAATCCCCAAAAACAGTGAAGGGATTTCAGAAAAAGAGCGTATATCTGCGACCTTGCTTCGGCCCTTGTCAGCTATTGAAAATACCGTTGTCATTACTGGGTCTCATGATAATACTCTGGATCTTTTAGCGGATCATATCAGACAGGCAAATGGTAATGTCAGTATATCGTCAAGTCACGTGGGGAGTATGGGGGGCTTGATGGCTATCAAAAAAGGGGCCTGCCATATGGCAGGCGCACATCTTTTAGATCCTGAAGATGGAAGTTATAATATCTCATATATTCAAAAATACCTGCCAGACCAAAAGGTCTTTCTTGTGAATTTGGTCATGCGCGATCAGGGTCTGATTGTACAAAAAAGCAATCCTAAAAATATTCAAACCATTGAGGATTTAAAAAACAAAGACGTGCAGTTTATAAATCGTCAACCCGGGTCCGGTACCCGTATTTTATTTGATTATAAATTAAAATCTCTTGGGATCTCGCTTGACGATATCCTGGGATATGAAAATGATGAATACACTCATATGTCGGTGGCCGTCAGTGTTCTTTCCGGGCGGGCAGATGCCGGCTTAGGCATTCATGCTGCAGCCCGGGCCCTTGATCTTGATTTTATTCCAGTGGTGACCGAATCCTATGATTTGATTATTCCACAGCGATTTTATGATTCACCGAAAATAGAGTTGCTGCTTGAAACCATTCAGACAAAAAAGTTTAAAGATCAGGTGACGGCTCTGGGTGGTTACAGCACTAAAAAAACCGGCAAACTGCTTTATTCATAAATAAAACGAATGCAAATAATAACGGCCACAGAGAAGTTAATTCCCTGTGGCCGTTATTGTTTTTTTCAAAAACTGTACTGGTTTTTAGTAATCAGTTTTAGTTATTTTCTGATTTGGCTATTTTTTTGGGGTGACCTCTACTCTTCTGTTTAATGCACGGCCTTTGGCGGTATCATTGGAGGCAGCGGGTTTGTCAAAACCAAATCCTTGAGTTTTGATCCGGCTTGAAGCAATCCCTTCGTTGACGATGTATTTTTTAATGGCATTGGCACGTCTGGTAGACAGGCCCTGGTTGTAAGCAGCGGAGCCAACATTGTCGCAATGTCCATCAAGCTGAACGGTCATGTTTGGATTTTTTTCTAGAACAATAACAACTTCATTTAACATGGGTTGAGCAACCGCTCTGATATCTGATTTGTTGAAGTCAAAAAGGACATTTCCAAGCGTCCAGCATCCGGTATATTTACTGACTCTTGCGCCTAATGGAGTTCCGGGGCATTTGTCCTTTGAATCAATGACACCGTCTTTGTCACTGTCTTGGGGTCCCATTGGGGTCCCTTTTTTATGCAAAAAGGCTTTTTCTACAAAGCTTGCCATACCTGCACTGGTTAAAAGGTCAGCCGCATTTGCAGCAAAACCGCATCCACCAATGTCTGCAATTTGTTTTAATAAAGCTTTGCCGGTTTCAGAATCACCAATATGGATGGTATAAAAACAGATATTGTCTTTGTACATATCTTTAAGTTTTTTAGCAGCAATCAGGACATCTCCCGGGAGATCTTTACCGTCACTGATAAGAACAACAGCATTTTTGGGGCCTGAAAGTCCGCTAAGGTCTTTGCCTGCTGCATCAAGAGCTTCGTTGATGGGACTGAAACCGCCAGCTTTATTAATTTTATCAAAATTTTTCTGTAATTTGGCGGTGGAATATTTTTCCATGCCATAAAACAATTGAGTGGTGTTGTTGGTAACACTTGGGGCGTGACCAAAGGATCTTAAACCCGCTGTTTGACCCAATTCTGGAATAGTTTGATTCATACGGGTTACAACAGCTCTGGCAGTTCCAAATGTGTTGTCCATTTCTAGAGAACGTGAGGCATCAAAAAGTATTAAAAAATTATCTACTTTTGACGAATACATGTTTTTATCAAATTGACTTGCCATAAAGTTCGGCAAAGGTGCTTGTTTTGAAGCGCATCCAACTAAAAAAAGGACTGCAACAAATGTTAATAAACTTCTAACGAAAAGTTTCATGTTTTTTCTCCTTTTGAATTATTCTTATGTCATTGACTATCGATTATAGATATTTGAACCTAAAGATTACTCCTCTTTTTTTACAGGAGAAAAGTAATGAAATCAACCTTTATGAAATTTATTGATGATGAACAGTTAGTTTTAAATTGAATAACTCTTTACAGGTTTATTGGTTTTTGGTAGCGCTTGATCAATTAAATGACTTGATTAACAAAAAGAATCTAAGTGTTCTATTGTCGAGGTTTGAGCAGAATGAACTCTTTTTAAAACCTTGCAATTTAGGCCCAGGAATTATATATGATGGCCATTTATTAATCAGGAATATAATAGAAGAGAATATGTAAAATATGGAATTATATCAGGCGATTATTCTTGGGATTTTACAGGGACTTACAGAATTTTTACCGGTGAGCAGTTCAGGCCATCTGGTGCTGGGGCAGGTTTTTTTCGGTATGACCGAATCCCAACTCAGTTTTGATATCAGTGTCCATGTGGGGACACTTTTAGCGGTTTTAGTTGTCTATTTTTCTGATATTATCGTCATTTTGAGGTCTGTTTATCAATATCTTATAAAATTGATTTTTTTCCAGAAGGCCAATTACCTTTTTAAAGAAGATGAAAATTTAAGATTGGCAGCATTCATTATTATCGGTTCAGTTCCCACTGCAATGATTGGTCT
>JAWSVH010000134.1:0-33882 GCA_033852015.1 Desulfobacula sp. | reverse complement strand
GCTTTTGGAAATTGAAAATGTCCGGCACTGGCAGGTGGAATCCATTGGTCAGGAGATCGTGACCAATTTAGGGTATTGCCGGGCATAAAGGAAGAGAATATGGAAGTTGGATTTGTCAAAGTGGAAGGGCTGGGCAATGATTTTGTCCTGTTGGATGACCGGGATGGCAAAATTGAAAAATACCTGGCATATCCGCAGTTGGCAAAAAAACTTTGTTCCAGACATTTTGGCATTGGTGCCGATGGTATCCTTTTGATGCTGAACTCTTCTGAATTTGATATCAAATTTCATATTTATAATTCTGATGGATCCCAGGCCCAGATGTGCGGCAATGGTATCCGGTGTTTTGCTAAGTACTTGTATGAAAATAAGATAATTTTGCAACAAAAAATCTGCGTGGACACAAAGGCGGGTCTGGTTGTCCCTGAGGTGATTGTCGATGAAGCAGGTCAGGTCATATCTGTTCGGGTGGATATGGGAGAGCCGGTTTTGTCGTGCAAAGAGATTCCCTTTGAAAGTGATCATGAGATCACGGTTGAAGAATATTTGACCGTTGGGGATAAAAAATATTTGGTTACGGCGGTCTCCATGGGAAATCCCCATGCGGTTATCTTTGTTGATGATGTAGAAAAAGTTGATGTCCAGGTCATTGGGCAGGCCATTGAAAACCACAAAAGATTTCCCGAAAAGACCAATGTTGAGTTTATTCAAGTGATCAGTGCCACTGAATTAAAAATGAGGGTTTGGGAGCGGGGCGCGGGTGTTACCCTGGCCTGTGGAACGGGTGCATGTGCCGCTTTGGTTGCCGCTCATCTGACCGGACGAACCCAGGCGGGTGCCTTGATTCATCTGGATGGCGGAGATCTTGATGTGTTATGGGACAAAAAAAACAATCATATTTTTAAAACCGGCCCTGCGACCCAGGTGTTTGAAGGGCGGGTCATTATTTAAACCCTTCCGGGGTTAAAATTTGGTGGTCGGCTAAAATATGATGGAGTCGGCCACCACCTCTACAATACTTTTTACCTGGTAATCCAGGTCGTAGTTTTCTGCAATATCCCTGATTTGATTTTTACAGTTAAAACAACCCGTGACAACCGTTTTCGCGCCGGTTTTTCTAATTTGCTCTGCTTTTGCTTTGCCCATTCGGTGGCGTATATGGCCCAGGTCTCCGGTGGAAGCAAGTCCACCGCCACCGCCGCAACAAAGGTTATGGACACCGGTGGGTGTCATTTCTACAAAGTTTGAAGTCAAGGCTCTGAGCACGCGTCGGGGTTCTTCGATTATTCCACCCCGTCGACCGATGTTGCAGGGATCATGGTAGGTTACAGGACCTTCAAAGAGATCTTTTTTCAATCTTAAACGCCCACTTTGGATATATTGGTCGATGAGTTCGACAAACGTGTATATCTCAAAATCAAAGCGTTCTCCGATGATTTTCTCCATTTCATGTTTTAAAACACGGTACCCATGTCCACAGGGAGCAAGGGTAATGGATTTGGCGTTGATGATTTTGCGAGCCTCTATTGTTTTTTGGCCTACCTGGAATGCATTTTCTTTGCTGCCTTGGTAGAAAGCGTAGTTGGCCACATCAAATCCATGGGTTGAAAGGGTATAATTCTCTTTGGCAGCCGATAGGATTTTAAGCTCATCCATGAGAAGGAAAGGCAGATCTCTTAGGGTTAAGGGATGGGGGATGTAAAGCGTATTGGCATCTTTTACATCAATGGGCAGTGTAAATCCCTCGCCCATATCTTCTTCCATTTCTTCAGCAATCCATTCAATTGTATCAATAAAATCTTCGGTTGAGAGTCCCAGGTAATTGCCGGTTTCAAGAGTGGTATTTACCGGCCCGATAAGTCCGGATGGTAATCGGTCAAGTCCGAAGAGAAGCGCTCTTGCCATATACATGATTTCTCCGGTGTTGATACCCATGGGGCAGGTCAGGGCACAATTACCGCAAATGGTACAGTTTTCAAAGGCCGCTTTGTATAATGTGTCAAATTCCGGGTTGCTCATGGGCTCTTGGGTACTTGAAAGCCCGATTTTAGATTTTATTGGGTGAAAATATTGTGAAATTATTTTTTTAAGCACCTTGATTCGATTTGCCGGGATATGTTCAGATTTTTGCTCTGAACAATAATAGTGGCAGGCATTTGCACATGCACCACAGTTGATACAGGCATTAATCATGGAGTGGAATTTGGTGCTGGTATATTTATCAAAGATGCGTCTTAATTTTTCAATCTGCTCTTTGGCATTTAATGGATGTTTTGTAACATCTGGAGTCTCTTTGAAATCAGGTTGAGCGGTCATTTTTATTTTCCTTGAAAATTATTTCTTGTGGCACTCACCGCAGGTCGTGGGGCCGGTTGTTTTCTTTTGTTTTTTCATCTGTCTGTGGCATTTGTTACAGCTGGCATGGTTTGCTTCTTTAAGGGCCAGAATATCTCCGTCAAGTTGGGCTGTATGACATTCAGAACAAGCCGCTTCTTCCCCCTCTGAATAGATAAGAATTTTGGTTTCTTCATTCAGAATATGATGGCATTTGGCACATCCGTCATCACCTAAGCTGTCTTCATGCAGGGTATGATCAAACTCCGGTGACGGTCTTTTTTGATTTGAGAATAGGGTGTATGCGATAGGGTCTGACACGTCTTCGTCTTGGGCTAAAACAGGGGCTATGCCGGCGCTGATGAACACAAAGCACACTAAAAGAATTCCGAGTGTATACATTTTATATTTCATATTAATTCCTTTATTGACTTGGGTGTAAATTTTACCAGTCGTTGGCTTTGAGCACATTCCCGAAATCAGTTCCCATATAGTATCGTGAAAATGGATAGACAATCATATGCATCAGTCTTGAGAAAGGGATCATGGCAATGAGAACTTCACTGGATAAAATATGGCCAATCAGCAAAGGCCTATATGGGCCGATCTGGTGGAATGCCATAAAACCGGTTAAAAATGATGCAAATACCAAGGTCAGAAGGATAAAATCCATGGGCTGGCTGACCATTTTGATCTCAGGGATAACCAGTCGTCTGATGAAAAAGAAGATGCATGCACCCAAAACAAACACCGTCATTATATCTGCGGCCTGGTTGGAAATATGACGCCAGGCAAATCCATATGATTCAAACCATAAGACCATGTGAGCCATGAAAAATAGTGGTACTAAGATCACACAAAGGTGAAAAAGCATGGCGATGATGGTGAATATCGGTCGTTTTCTCATAAAGCTTGTGGCAAAAGGGATCACCCCAAATATGATGGATTTGAATCCATTGTTCAGGTTTTCTTTTGGGTAGAGCATTTTAGGGTTGGTCCCTTTCCGATAGAACTCGGATAGGCGAAAGCCTATACCAATTATCAGTATAGCAAACGAGATCATTGCCAAAGGGCCGCGTGCCAATTCATAAAAATCCAATTTTCCCATCCTTATTGATATTGAAATCAATACCATATCAAAGCGTTCTCATCAAAATTGTATGAGATATTCTATTTGTGATAAACAAAATATTTGTATGCAAACTTGGATACCAAGTCAAGAATATTATTTGATTGCTGCCAACCCAGCAGCGATAATAATGATAACGGCGGTGATAAGGGCTACAGAATGTTTTTTAGGTGACTGGATGGTTTGGTTTAATGGGAAAAAAACGATGCCGGAAACAAGTCCGCAGAAAAATCCCAAAATATGGGCCCAAACATCTGTGTTTTCTCCTTGACTGAACAGTGCAACCATTGTGGCGCCGGAAAAGATAGGCAGTAGGGTTCTTGGTTTGAACGGCCTGTTTTTTTGTATTACTTTGAAAGTGCATAAAAGACCTGCGGCTGCCATAATCGAGGTGGAGGCGCCAATGGAAAGGTGGGCATTCTGGTGCAGATGTGCATTGATTAAGTTGCCAATGGTGCCGCAAAATAGGAGCATGAAAGGGCCTGTGCCATATCCTGAAATCCGGATGACAGGTGCGCCAAAGATTAATAAACCGGCCATATTGCCAAGAAGATGCTGTCCATCAGCGTGCAAAAAAAGTGCTGTAATTCCTCGATAGGTCTCTCCCTGAAAAATGTAGAGCGCAGAAGAGCCATAGGTGAGAATCATATTTTCGTGAAGATTATAATATTGGCTAAACGCATGAATGGCACACAGGATTCCCATAATGATAAAGGTGGTGATAGAAAAAAAAGAGGAGATGGATATCTCTTGTATCTGTTTTTTTATTTTGGAAAATTTATTTTCTTTGTGATAGTTTTCAATTGCTGCCAGAGCGGATTTGACATGGGTTGTATTCACTGAAATATCAAACAGACCAAGCGTTTTTTGGGTGTGGGACTCTATGTTCTGGGAAGTCAGAATAAGGAGGATAAGATTGGCTTTTCTAACTGAAAGCCGGGTATATATGGTTTGTAAATCTTTGTTCACAGTTCAATAGCCTTGATTTTTTGAACCAATGATTTTAATACTTATAAAGAGTGTATTCACTGTATATCTCAATATCAGGGGAAAATAAACATGCAAATACTTAAGTTCCAAAGCGATGATCATAAGGTCTATACCGGTTGTGATTTTAAGAACAATAGTGCCAGTGTACTTGAAGGTGACATCTTTGGGGATTTTTCTGACACAGGGAAAAGAAAAGCTGTAAAAAAAATTGTGGCGCCATTTTCTCCTGCTGCTATCTTTTGTATTGGGTTAAATTATAAACTTCATGCAAAAGAAATTGGATTTGATTTGCCCAAATATCCGGTGGTATTTATGAAAAATCCCAGTGCGGCAATTGGGCACATGGATAATGTTTTGATTCCATCTTCATGTGCAAAAATTGCTGAGGTGGATTATGAGGCTGAGCTTTGCGTGGTGATAAAAAAAACGGCTAAAAATGTTCGGGCCCAAGATGCTCTGGATTACGTGCTGGGATATGCCTGTGCCAATGATGTTTCTGCCAGACGTTGGCAAAAAAATGCCGGTGGAAATCAATGGGTAAAAGCAAAAAGTTTTGATACCTTTTGTCCATTTGGTCCCTGGATCATAACGGCGGATGAACTTGAAAATCCAAATACGTTGGGTATTGAGTGCATACTTAATGGCCAAACCCTGCAAGCAAGTAATACCAGTGATATGATTTTCTCGGTGAGGCAGATCATTGAATATTTATCTGATTCCATGACTTTGCTGCCGGGAACCCTTATTTTAACCGGGACACCCAGTGGGGTGGGGTATACTCGAAAACCACCGGTTTATCTAAAATCGGGTGATGTGCTGGAAACAAAAATTGAGAAGATTGGCACGCTTGTAAATCATGTGGGCCAGGAATAGATTCTGGAATAGATTTAAGGACGTATGAATAAGAAAAGCCCGAAACACGGTTGAGATGTTTCGGGCCTTCAATTCGATCTGTTTTGATTTTATCGGTTATGGATTAATTATTGTATCGGCCACAATCCTGGCGGCTTTGGTTTGAATTACATCCTTGTCCACCGCGATTTTTCCATCGACCTCGTCCCTGGCTCATATTCAGCTCTGGCGAGATCTTTTTTGCCTCCAGGGTAAAATCGATTTTTTTGTCCCTGAGTTGTTTTTGAAGATCTGTTATCTGCTGGGACAGGGTGTTGATTTTTTCTCTGTCTGGCTCAGATGTTTCCATGAGAAGTTTTAATTCCTCATGTTTTTTTATTTTTTGGGATCGAACGTCATAGCTTTCATCAATAAATTGTTGACGAAGAGCGCTTAACTCACTTTTTTGCTCCTGGGTCAGATTATCCAGACCTGCCTGTTGTCCGAAACCCGGACAATTCTGGTTGTTCCCTCTTCCCGAGCCGGGTCCCCAGGCAAACGCGCTTGCTGTCATCATGCTTACGATTAGAAATGTGCTTGTAATGATAAGTGTTTTTTTCATGATATTCTCCAATATTGTTGTTAATAAATATTCTTTTCGACCCTGTGTTGATATCCAATAGAGCAAGGGGTGTGCCAAGTGGGAAAGTATATTTATAATTCATTGAAATTATAATATGTTTTTGGTTTAAAGCGTATGTTTTGGCTTGTGCTACAAATTTTATTGTTGTATCCTTTTTACTCAGTTCATTGTATCCACCTGGGTATAAAATACCCATAATTTGGTGGACAGATTTTTTTTGATTATTCACAGTGGCTGTAAAGTCCCCAATGTAGAAAGCGGTACCTGTGGCATGGGTTTGGTGGCATGGATTTGGTGGTATTGTTTTTGCTTGATATCTATACTATGAGAAATATGTAAAAAAGAGACATTATACATCTATGCTAAGGATATAAACTTACGAATGAAAAAAAAGACTTTTTTGAGGGTTCCTCCATTGCTTTTGGCCGGCGTATTATTAATATTGCTGCCAATTTTTACGCTTATGACAATAGATCGGTTGACACGCCAAAAAGAATTATTTACCCAGCGCCTTATTGAAAAAGGGATGTTCCTTATCCGTACCTTTGAAGCAGGCACCCGGACCGGAATGTTAACCATGCACTGGGGCGCACAAAGAATACAGACCATGTTGTATGAGACAGCATTACAACCTGATGTGGTTTATCTGATGATTACCACAAAAGATGGACAGATTCTTGCGCATTCGGATGCCTCCATGGTCGGGCAGATTTTTGATGCCATGCCTGAAATGAATTCCATTGATACGGATGGGGGACGTTTGTATCACAGGCTCCGGCATTTTGGAGGTTCAGATCAGACGTTTGAAGTGTATAAGCGGTTTGTTCCGGTTCGTTCAACCAGAGGTCGACGGGGGATGCGTCGGCATATGCGTTCCCCAAGAATGTTTGTTCCAGATGAATCTTTGAGCGTTCAAGAAAACCGTCCCGAGAAAAGAGACTGGAGCCAGGCCTATACTCAGTCGGGTAATGAAAAGCATCCCGGTATTATGGAGCATTATATTTTTGCCGGGTTGTCCATGGAAAAAGAACAATTTGCCCGGACCATGCTTTTGAAACAGACCATTTTTAGAGGACTTTTCTTTTTTGCGCTGGGATGTGTCGGTATGGTGGCATTGTTTTCATTTCAGGCATATCGAGGGGCCAAGGCATCGTTGAATCAGGTCAGGGCGTTTTCAGACAATGTTATTCATCACATGCCATCGGGTTTAATTACGTTAGACATGGATCACCGCATCACCTCAATGAACCAGACGGCAAAACTGATTTTTGGTAAAACTTTGGATCGTCCATTTGTAGAGTGGGTTAAATTGATAGAGCAAATAGATGCCGACCGGGAAATGGTCAGCCAGGAGACCTATTTTGAATTGGATGGCGGGCAAACAGTGTTACTGGATACGACAGCCTCTCCTATTGTGGATGAGCATGGTCAGACCTCAGGATATTTATTTCTTTTTAAAGATTTGACTCAGATCAAAGAGCTCAAACTTAAAGTAGAAACCAATAAACGTCTGGCAGCCATTGGAAAACTTGCTGCAGGAGTGGCCCATGAAATTAGAAACCCGTTAAGTTCGATCAAAGGGTTTGCAACTTATTTTGGCAAGCGTTATCCGGACAATGAAACAGATCGGCAAACGGCTCAAATTATGGTCAGCGAGGTGGAGCGGATTAATCAGTCGATCACTCAGCTTTTGGAATTTGCCAGGCCCATGGCCCTGGCAAAAAAACAGGTGAATATTAAACAAATGATTCACCATTCTTTAAAGCTTGTCCAATATGATCTGGATCAAAAACAGATTGCATCTACGGTTACCTTTGATACCCGTCAAGATGAAATATATACAGATGAAAGTCGAATGAACCAGGTATTGCTCAATTTATATATTAATGCTGTTCAGGCAATGGATTCAGGCGGTAAACTTGATATCCGGGTTTCAGACGTCCGGCAGGATGCATGGGTTGATATAGCGGTTTGTGACAATGGATGTGGTATTGATTTGGCGGATCAGGACCTGGTTTTTGATCCGTATTATACCACTCGGTCATCTGGAACGGGTTTAGGGCTTTCTATTGTTCATAGGATTGTTGAAAATCTATCCGGACATATTGGCGTGGAAAGTATTAAAGATAACGGCAGTTGTTTTACCATCAGCCTACCGGTGTATCAAAAGGATGAAATGATATGATAAAAAAAGTACTTGTGGTGGATGATGATACGGCTCATGCCATGATGCTCAAGACGTTGATTCTTGATTGGGGGTATGATGTTTTTATCGCCAATGATGGAGATATTGGATTTGAAATGATAAAAGAGACATCCTATGATTTGGTACTTATGGACTTGAAGATGGTGAAGATGTCCGGTATGGAAGCGTTACAGTTGATCAACGTCTATAATCCGGCACTGCCGGTAATTATCATGACGGCATTTTCGTCGGTTCAAACAGCCGTCAATGCTTTAAAAATAGGGGCATATGATTATTTAACCAAACCACTGGATTTTGATAAACTCAAACTGACCATTGACCGGATTTTTGAGCAGATTTTTTTGAAGACAGAAAACCAGGATTTAAAGGCTCGATTGGAAGAAAAATTTCTGGCCCATGATATCATCGGCAATAGTCCAGCTATTCTTTCTTTGCTGGATACGATCCAGATGGTGGCGCCCACAGATGCCAATGTGTTGGTGGCAGGAGAATCCGGGACGGGCAAGGAACTGGTCTCTTCGGCGATTCATTATAATTCGCCCAGAAAGCACAAACCCTTTGTCCGAATCAATTGTGCGGCCATTACCCAGACACTGTTGGAATCAGAGTTATTCGGTCATGAAAAAGGTGCATTTACTGGAGCAGACAAAAAAAGAAAAGGAAAGTTTTTATTGGCAGATAAAGGAAGTATCCTGCTCGATGAGATAGGCGAGATGGATCTTGCCATACAGGCTAAACTTTTAAGAGTGATCCAGGAAAAGGAAATTACGCCG
Source organism: Desulfobacula sp. (assembly GCA_033852015.1). Classification (GTDB taxonomy): domain Bacteria; phylum Desulfobacterota; class Desulfobacteria; order Desulfobacterales; family Desulfobacteraceae; genus Desulfobacula. Next base: position 24,976 of record JAWSVH010000134.1, on the reverse strand, counting down.
GTTGGCGGTGATCAGACGATTAAAACCGATGTCAGAATTATCGCATCCACCAATAAAGATTTAAAAAAAATGTCAGAACAGGGCCGTTTCCGTCAGGATCTATATTACCGTTTAAACGTGGTAAATATTGAGATTGCGCCTTTGCGAGAGCGAGTCGAAGACATCCCCACACTGGCCCAGCATTTTTTAAAACTCTTTTGTGGAAAGAACAACCGTGATATCAGAGGATTTTCACCCGACGCCATGCATGAGATGATTCATTATGGATGGGAGGGAAACGTTCGGGAATTGATGAATTGTGTGGAAAGAGGGGTTGTACTTGCCCAGTCTGACTATATGGGCATACAGGATTTACCTTTTGGTGGATCCCATAAGAAGGATGTGTCGTTTTCTCAAACAGATTTTGCAAATGTCCGATTGTCCCAGATAGAAGAAAAAGCGATTCTCTCAACGTTTGAGTCTGCTAAAGGTAACAAAAGTGAGACGGCAAGAAGGTTAGGGATTACACGGAAAACATTACTAAAAAAACTTAAACAATATAAGAAAAATTAATTGTCTTGGAATAAGATAGATACTAACTAAAATCGTTCAGTTAGTTTATTTATTAAAAAGGTGCTTTCCCGCATGGCCTGTTCACCAAAGGGACCAAACCACTCAGAAATTTGATTGAATTTTTCAATAAACACCTGTTTGTCATTGTTTTCGAGCATTTCAAGATGGTTGTTCATCGAGTTTATATAGTCTTTTAACAGGGCAAGTCGCTCTTTTGTGGCAAAAATTATTTCAGAGTATAGTGACCCATCCTGGGCAAACAGACGGCCAACCATTCCAAGTTCCAGGCGATAAATGGGGCTTGAAAATTCAAGACTGCGTTCAAGCTGGATGTTTTTTTCAAATAAAAACTGTCCAAAAGAAAAGGTGGCAAAGTGGCGTAACGTCTGTACAAATTCCATGATTTGGTCATGTTCTTTTGGTGTTGATTCAACGATGACTGCCCCCCATAGCGCCAATTGATCAATCACCCATTGACATGTTTTTGAATCTCTTCCCGGGGTGACCACTACAATCTGTTTGTCGAGGGAGCCGGATGTGGGACCAAAAATAGGGTGAAGACCGACGACGGGTCCTGAATGAGCACTGAGCATTTTTTCAAGGGGATCAACCTTGATACTGGTTAAGTCTGCCAAAATAGTCTGGGGCTCTAAAAAGGGTGCAATTCGATTAATAATATCTGAAGTTCTATCAATGGGCACAGAAATAATCGCCAGATCAATGTCCTTGCACAGGTCTTTTGCATTGTCCCAGTCCTTGCTGTTCAATTGTCGGACAGTATATCCAGATTTCATAAAAAGAGTTGCAAAAAAACCTCCCATCTGTCCAGAACCGCCTAAAATTAAGACGTTGGTATTTGGGCGGATGCCTTTCTTTTCAATCTGGTTGGTTTGTTTTATGCGGGATTGACTTAATATTATCCGATACAGATCTTCCATGAAATCAGGGTCAAGATTTGCAGTATTTGCCTGGGTTCTTAGTTTTGAGATTAGATCTTCTTCCCGGGCGGGATGGTGTACAGGCATATGGTGAATTTTTTTTAAATTGACTACATTTTCAACTTGTTCCTGGCGTTGGGCAAGAAGAGATAGTATTTGAGAATCAATTTGATCAATACGTGTCCGTAAAGGAAGGATCTCTTTGTCAAATGGTGATTTGTCTTTTTCCATCATTACCCCTTTAAAAAAGTTGTGCCCGAAGCCCAAAATAATTATCATTAAAAGATCGCAAGTTCAAGAGTCATTGAAAATTTTAATTGTCGGTCATTTTTGAAAACCATTTACAATGCTATTGCTCAAAATATAAGCGTGGCTTGTCAATTTTTCCAAAAAGGTTTATATAAATTGAATATCTATTCTCCAAAGAGGATTATAAATCGATGATGAACAGTGAAAAAAAAATGCTGGATGAAATTATTAAAAGAGTTCACAAGCTGGATGATGAACAGCAAGGAGAAATGCTCAATATTCTTCGTGCATGGCAAACGGGGAAACAAAGAAATTACCAGCGCCTTGAAGCAAAAACAGGCATTGATGTTGCTGTAGGTGATCGTGTGATACAAACCACCACAAGGGATTTGAGTGCCAGTGGTATCTACATTAATACAGCCGGTAAATTTGAGGCCAATAAGGATGTAAGGATTGTTTTTAGTGTTCCCGGTTACGATAAACCCTTTAAGTTAAAGGGAATGATCGTGCGTGTGGAACAAAATGGCATGGCCGTCCGTTTTGAAAATATTACGCCTTATTTTAAGCAGATTCTTGATGATGTTATTTGGGATAAAAAAGATTCGAATACTAAAAATCCCAAAAATATTAATTTGGATAAGGATTCTGAATAGAATTAATCGAGTTTTTTAATGTCCTCTCTTCCATTAATTTTTCCTATGACTTTTTTTAAAAACCTAAGGGATTTGTTTTTTTGTCTCAAAAGTTAAAATTTGATTATCAAGTATTGCTTGGATGTGCCTGTGTCTTTGGCTCAGCGTTTTTCTTTTATATGGCCACCGTCATAATTAAACGTTCTCAAATGGCGGGTTTGCATATTGATTCTGCTCTTTTCGTGTTTTTCAGGTTTGTCCTGGGTTTTATCTGTGTGTTAATTCTTTTATGGGTGAAAAAGAAGAAAATTGTGGTTAAAAAAAAGAGATATCTTATTGGCAGGACCATTGCCAATTGTATTGCAGTCTATTGTTTTTTTAAGGGAGTAGAACTGACGTCTGTGGCCCAGGCGAATATTTTAAATATGACCTATCCTTTGTTTATTACGCTCTTTTCATGGATCTTTTTTAAAGAACAGCGTGATGTGGTGGCTATCATTATTGTTTTTTTTGCTTTTATTGGGATTTGGCTGATTTTGAATCCTGCCCAGACTAATTTTCAGATTCATTCTTTGTGGGGCCTAGCTTCTGGTATTAGTGCGGCAGTTGCCATTATATATTTGAATCTTTCTCGGCAGGTTCATGACACAGAGACCACCTTGTTTTTTTTATTCGGTCTGGGATCTGTGATGATCTTCGTTCTTTTTTTTAATAAAATGGGCTTTCCAGAACAGGCCCAGATTAAATATTTGCTTTATTGTTCTGTATTGTCGATTGCTGGGCAATATTTAATTACATTGGGATTTAAATATGTCACGGCCATTGAAGGCGGGATTATTTCTTCCACCCGGATTTTGTTGGCGGCTATTTTAGGGCCTCTTATTGCAGTGGATCCGGCGTTATCGACGATGGGGTGGATAGGCGCCTGCCTTATTTTCAGTGCAAATGTCTATTTGACATGGAAGACATCTCATAAAAAGATTTAGTTTATTTTGTTATTTTAAGTGGGCTTTACATTATCTTAAAAGGGATCAGCCGGGGGCACTTTCGAAAGCAAAAGGCTGACGATAATTCCAAAAAGGGCAATGCTGCTCAAAAACCATGCACCATGGGACCATGAGCCAGTCTGGGATACGATGAGGGCCATAATAGGAGGACCTAAAAATTGTCCACTTTGCCCGCCTTGAACAACCAGTCCGTTGGTGGTGGCAATCAGATGTTTTGATGGTGCATATAAAGGTACTCCACTAAGAACCGAGGCGGGTATTAAACCTCCAGAAATGGAGAAAATCAGACATCCTGTGTAGCTAACTGAAAAATGGAGCTCAGATCCATAGATCATAAATGCAGATGCCCCCATGATTGTGCTGGCAGTAGCCATTAGCTTCCAGCGGTGAATCCCTTTTTCAAGCAGCCAACCTCCAGCAAGGTTCCCAAAGATGTTCACAAAGACCATTAAAGCGGTTAAAATGGATGCCAATGCTTTAGAAAATCCATGTTGTTCCATCATTAATGTTGGCAAAAATCCGATGACTGCTAGCCACTGCATAGCATAGGCAATAAAGCTCAATGAGAGCAACAGGGGGCCTGGGCGGGTGGCTGTTCTGAGGATATTTTTGATTATCTTTTTGAAGTGAACTCCTTCTGGAGATGGGTTTTTAAATGGAATATGAGACGTTCTATTTGCGATTAAAAGGGTAACGGTTATCAATAAGGCGGCATTGATTTGCCAAAGACCTCGCCAGTCAGTTCCGGTGAGGATCAAGGGGACAAAAACCATCATAAGTGCCCCACCCACAGGGAAATAGCAGCTCCATACGGAAAGCGCTATTTTCATATCTTTGGATCGGGCCACTTGAAAAATTAAGGTGGGAGTGCTGATGACAACGGCCAAAAAACCACTTCCTTCAATAAATCGCGTGAAGAGTAACCCTTGAAAAGAAAGGGTAAATGATCCTGCCAGGCATCCTGTGATCTGCAGGCAAAGTCCAATGATCATCAGTCGACGGTGGCCAATGGTATCGGCAATGGCGCCTGTGAAGGTACCCATTAGTAGACCGGTAAAATTGAAAATTGATAATAGCCATCCTGCAGATAAAAGGCTGATGCCTAAATCCAACCGTATATCCTGCAGAACCGGTGGCATTTTCCCCACTTGAAAAGCGGAAAGAATGCCAGCACAAAAAAGAATTAAAATTAATCCCCAAGGGCTTGTTTTGTTATGTTTTTTCACAGAGTGTTTTGCCGCCGGTTGTTAATTTAGGGTTTATCGGAAAATTATTTTCCCGGAATATAAAAGAGTATGGTCACATTTTGTAGAACATTGATCTTTAGGGATGAAATATTTTTCCTCGGTCCTTTTTTTAACATGTTCTGGTTTTTTCTTAAAGCAATATTGTCTTTTTGATGTGAGTATGGGGGTGGTTTGGCAGCAAAGAAAAAGTTTTTGAAAGATAACGGGCTTGAAAACTGGAACATAGATGGTTAAGATACAAAACATATATCGGTATTTTTGGGGAGCAGTTATGACACAGAAGATTCAGAAGGTTTTTTTAACAGAAGGCATGAAAGCCAGATTTTCATGCCCTAAATGTTATAAAGAGCGGCAAATGGATGTTTCCCAATTTAGCAGTGCTCAAAAAGAAGTTAAAATTAAATGCGTGTGTTCTTCTTGTGATTGTGAGTTTTCTGTAATACTTGAGCGGCGAAAACATATCCGCAGACAAGTTAACTTTGATGGGACTCTCTCACACCTGCAGGATTCTTGGCCTGTGAAAATTATTGATATCTCAAGGTTGGGTTTATTGATTGTGACACAAGATTTTTTAGAATTGGACCCCGGACAAAAAGTTGTTTTAAAATTTAGGTTAGATGATGCAATGCAATCGCGTGTAACCAAAGATCTTGTGGTTCGGGGTTCTGTGGGAAAGGAAATTAGAGTAGAGTTCATGTCCCAGGATCATTATGATAAATTAGGTCCCTATTTATTGTTTCACTTTAATTGATACGTTAAATAATGATTTAACGTTTTGTTGCTGCAATATTGTAATGTTGACTTACGCGCCTAAAAGAGTCTTCAATTTGTAGTTCTAACTGAGCCAGTTTTATTTCTGAAAAACCGAAAAAGGTAGCCTCGGCTGTCACTGAATTTGTTGTGTCGTCGTCCTTTTCGATGGAAATCCCCAGCTTGTTGCAAAGTTTATTCACTAACCTTAAGGAAATCAAAGGGACGTTATTGGCATCAAAATCTTTATAGTGATGCTCTCTTGCGACCTGACAATATTTTTCAGGGATATTCCATTTTGCCAGTAGATTATATCCCTGTTCAGCGTGCTGAGTTTTAATGATTTCGTTTATCACTGATTTTGAAGGGATAAAAGGGGCCTCATTATTTTTTTTTATTTTTTCAACAACGGTAATTAAAAATAGTTTTCCAATATCATGCATCAGAGAAGCAAAAAACACTTCCTGAGTAGCCTCTTCAAATCCGGCTTCTTTGGATACCCATTGGCTGGTTAATGCACAGACTAATGAGTGCTGCCACAGGATATTGCGATAATTTTTAACGAAGGTATCTTTTGTTTCATATAGTTTTTTCTGGCTTAAAATTAATACCATGCGGGTGATTTCATCCAGCCCAAGGCGAACAATGGCATCCCGGATGGTCATTACTTTTGATAGTCCTCGAAAGAAAGCTGAGTTTGCCAATTTTAGAATCTGGCTGGACATTGCAGGGTCTGCGATGATGAGCTTTTCAATTTTCCCAATTTTCACATCTTTTTCTTGAATTGCCTGTTGGATTCTGAGAGCCGTTTTGTCAAACGGGGGAAGTGTGACTCTATCGGATTCAACATACTCTTTAATAATTTCTAAAAATGATTGATCTTTTTGCAAGTTTATCCTCCAAGCAGGCGTTTTATTTCTGCTAGTGGTCTAGGGGGTACAAGTTTAGGCAGACATCTCAGGATCTCTTCAATGCTTGTGATTCCTTTTGCCGCTTTGTAAATTCCGTTTTCAAATAAAGTGACCATTCCGGTGCTTTCAATGCTGACTTTTCTGAGCACATGGGTGGTTTCGTTTTTTAATACTGCATCGCGTACATTTTCATCGGGTAATAACATTTCATGGACTGCAATTCTGCCAACATGTCCTGTTTGGCGACAGTTTCCGCATCCGTCTCCCTTGTAAAAAGTTCCACCTGCCAGTTCACCGCCACTATACCCCAATAGTTTCATTTCTGTGGGGCCCGGAGTATATTTTTTTCTACAGTTCGGGCAGACCTTTCTCAAAAGCCGTTGGGCCAAAACGCAGTTGATGGTGGAGGCAATTAAAAAGGGTTCTATTTTCATATTTATCAGTCGGATTAATGCACCGATGCTGTCTTCGGTATGAAAGGTAGATAAAACCTGATGCCCTGTTAAGGCAGCTTGAACAGCCACATCAGCAGAGAAAAAATCCCGAATTTCACCGATGACAATAATGTCCGGATCCTGACGGACGATATGACGTAGCGTTTCTTCAAAGGTTAAGTTAAGTTTTTCATTGATAGAGCATTGGCCAATGCCGTCGATTACATATTCGACTGGATCTTCTGCGGTTATGATACTGGTCTCAATGGTGTTGAGATGATCAATGCAGCTGTATACTGTGGAGGTTTTTCCTGAACCTGTTGGCCCCGTAACAATGGTGACGCCGCTGGGCGCATGGAGGGCTTTTGTGGTAAAACTTTCAAGCATCCTGGGGGGCATACCGAGTTCATTTACCTTTAACAGGGAGTCCATTTTATTGATAATTCTGAAAACAATTTTTTCCCCGTGGACGGTAACATAGGTGGACACTCTCAAATCGACTTGATATTCTCCGAATTGGAAATCAATACGTCCACCCTGATGTCGTCTTTTTTCTGCAATATCCAATTCAGTCATGATTTTAATACGGCTGACAATCAAGGGCAGGATATCTTTTGAATAATCTTTAATATGGTGCATGATCCCGTCAATCCTGAATCGGACCCGAAAACGATCGTGCATGGGTTCGATGTGAATGTCACTGGCTTTGGCTCTTATGGCATTGATGATGATGGTATTTGCAATACCTACAATGGATTCATCATCCATGGTCAGGGGCTTTTTATCCTTGTTTTGTTCCCGGATCATCTTCTGGATAGCAAAATCAATAGAGTCTTTTTTGGAGATGGCAATTTCTATCTCTTTTTTGAAAATATTCCTGGCAGAGTCTACGGTGGGTTTATGAAGTGGGTCTGAGAATGCAACAACAACCTTTTCTCCATTTTTTCTGACAGGGATAAATTTATTTTTCATGAACGTTTTATATGGCACCTGTTGGAAAAGCTCAGGATCTAACTCTATGAATTCTGGTTCTAAAAAGGGGAAACCCATTTGAAGGGATAACAGTTCAACCAGGGTTTTTTCATCCACAATTCGGCTGTCAATAAGAATATCACCCAGCTTTCTTATGTTTTTCTCTTCATATTGGATTCTAAGGGCTTTGTCCAAATCCTGCCTGGAAATTAATCCCAGTTCAACCAGCAAGGTTCCAACTTTGAGACTGTCACGATTGGCTTTGATGGCCAGGGTGACTTTATCATCATCTACATATTCAAGCTCTTTTAATACTTCGAGTAAAGGTTTGGGGGGTTGTAGCTTTTTCTGGATCCGTTTTGCATAATTGATGTTTTCTTTGGTCAGGTGTTTTCCTTTTAGAAGATAAAAAATTATTTTACCTAATTTTTCTTCTCCCAGGGAGCTTTTTTCCTTTGTCTTTTCGGCCATATGTATTCCTACTATGATAGTTAGTGCATTTTGAAAACAATCCTTTAAGCTAAAAGCATATATACGTTGGCTTTGTTTATGGTGTCAAGCAAAAGCCTTTGAATATTTGCGGGCGATGAATAGTAAAATGTCGGCACTGTTTGGATCAATAATACTAATAGGAAAAGAATATGAATAAATTATGAAATAAAAGTAATAAAAATGGTAAATTATTTCATGATTGACTTCTTGTTTAATTTGAAAAATAAAATCATTATGGACAGTTTTTGAGTATTAACAATGACTTTATGATTTTTATAGATGCGTTGGTATCGATGTTGCGTGTTGTCCAGACAATAAGATGTATAGTTCTTTTTGACAATGGATATTGGAATTTATTTTAAAATCAATGGGAGGGATGATGAAAAAGTTATTTTTATGTATTTTGATGTTGAGTGTTGTTTTGTTTGCAAGTTCTGGTTTTGCCGGTGTGGTGTCTCATGCGGACTATTTCGATGTTGATTCAGGGAATTATACAGTGTCTAAAGGAACTTGGAGTTACGTTCCATATGGATCAACTTCGGGAAATATGATTTACCAGGGAACTTTAACAGGAGACTCTGTTGCATCCAGTTTCTTAAATCGGCCGGGATATGCTAATATTGAGACTACTGGTATTCATATGGAAGCCAAATTTGGAGTGCCGTCTGTTGGGACATCTGTTGGAATATTTATAGGGTTGGATGGTGGTAATCATCACAGCATATTTGTTAATAATTATTTAAGAGAGTCGGATGGGGCTAACTTTATGTTGGTAGGGATCGATTTAAATGAGCAAACCAATCCAGCAGAATCATCTCCAGAATACGTAGCTTATATGGGTCCTGTGCCTGCCGAGAATACTGTTTATGAACTTGAATTTGATATCAGTTCTGAAAATATATTTTCCTGGGAAGTTTCATATAGGGTAGGTACAACCGGGGATTTTACTTTTTTAAATTCTGGAACATGGACAACGGGGATGGTAGATCCTCGTTCCGGTTTGGTGGGTATGTTCACCCAGGATGATGAAAATGCATTCGGATATTTCGAAGTGAGTGGAAATGCAAGTGCAGTTCCAGTACCTGGAACTATGCTTCTTTTAGGTATGGGAATTGTTGGCTTGGTAGGACTTAAAAGAAGATAAAAATAAATTTATTTGAATATCGTTTTTTGAAAAAAAGGGCATGGCCGGTTTCGGTTGTGCCTTTTTTATGGTGAAGCCTGTCTTGACAAAAAACAGGTAGCCACGTATGTGTTTTATGAAATATACATTCCTAAGTAGGTTTTTTAAGGAGAAATACATTGAAAGATCGCACCCCCAAACTTCTGGATGCTCTGGATGCTTTTAAAGATGGCGTTTATATTACCAGTAGTGATTATACTGTTGAATACATGAACAACTTTATGAAAGAATTATTTGGTAACGGGGTGGGAGACAAGTGTTATAAGGTCTTATCCGGGCTCGACAAGCCGTGTGAATGGTGTAACTCCGAAATTGTTTTTAAAGAAAATAAAACGTTCCACAGCCAGGTGTATATCGAGTCGGTTGACAGGACATTTGCCCTTTCTGAAATGCCAATCAGTAACGAGGACAGCACAAGATCCAAGTTGTCATTTTACCGGGATATTACCCATAATGTGCGTCAGGAAGAAAAACTTAAATCTTCTAAAGCCAGTTACCAAAGGTTGTTTACCCATGTAGGATGTGGGGTGTTTATCAGCAGTCGGGAAGGTCGGTTTTTGGATGTTAACCCTACGTTGTTAAAAATGTTGGGGTATCAGGATAAAGAAGAATTCCTTTCTCTGGATCTGGCAAAGGATGTCTATTCAAGTCCAGAGGAAAGGCGGCAATATACCCGGATTATGGAAAAAGAAGGCCAGGTGGTTGATTACGAGGTGACGTGGCGGAGAAGGGACGGTAATATTCTTCATCTTTTGATCACCAGTAATGTCCGGTACGATACCAATGGAGACGTTTTAGGGTATGAGGGCATCGTGGTTGATCAGACCCGTAGGAAAAAACAGGAAAATGAGATAAAAGAAGCCCATGATTTTTTAGATAAGGTGATTGCATGTTCTCCCAACGCGATAATGGCGTTGGATATGAAAGGGGTGGTTCGTCTGTGGAATCAGGGTGCGGAAAATATATTCGGTGTAAAGGCGGCTGATGCAGAGGGAAAAGTGAGCATTCAGGAGATTTTTCCAAAGGCAGCAGCTAAAAAAGTCATGGAGATGATGCGGGATGAAAAATATGGGGGAGTCGGTAAATTAAATACCTATCCGCTGAATTTTGAAAACGAAAAAGGTGAGCTGGTTGAGGGGAACCTTTCTGCAAGTATCCTGTATGATGAAAAGGGAGATGAGCTTGCATCGGTAGGACTATTTGTGGATTTAAGGGAGCGGCTCCAGACAGAAAGGGAGCTGGGTGAGGCACGGCAGCACTTGTTGCAGTCGGAAAAACTGGCTGCCATGGGCCGGTTGACTTCTCAGATTGCCCACGAATTGAATAATCCCTTGTTTGGCATCATGAATACCCTTGAGCTTATGAAAACTGAAATATCACCAGAAAATAAACGTCGTAAACTTTTAGATATGTCGCTGTCGGAAATCGAGCGTCTGGCTGAAATGTTAAAAAAGATGCTGTCCTTTTCAAAGCCGGATCAGGATGAGCGCCTGGAAATTGATATTCATATGGTGATTGATGAGTTAATGCTGTTATATGAAAAACGCCTGCGGGAAAGTGGTATAAAAGCGACATTGGATCTTGCAGATAGTGCCGGAACTATATTGGCATCCAAAGATCAGTTACGTCAGGTTTTTATCAATTTATTTTCTAATGCGATGTATGCCATGCCCAATGGCGGAGATTTGGATATCGCCACTAAGTTTTCGTCGGAAAGATTGTACGTTACAGTTCAGGATACTGGCACTGGAATCAAGCCTGAACACATTAAAAAAATCTTTGATTCGTTTTTTACCACAAAGACGGAAAGTGTTCAGGGGGTGGGGTTAGGGCTGTCTGTCTGTTATGGTTTTATTAAAGATCATAACGGGGATATTACGGTGGAGTCTGAAGAAGGAAAAGGGACAAAATTCACAGTCATGCTTCCGCTTGTTAAAGAAAAGTAAAATTTTTTTTAGACGATTTCGTCTGTGATTCGCCAATGGCAAGCGATTCAATATCGAGCGGGCTTCGCATGTATAGTTATTATAGTTATTATAGTTACTTCGCTTATTAAAACCTCTTGACAAAGCATATTATATTAAATAACTATAATACCTAAAACCGAAAAAATCCTTAAAATAAGGAGGCGTTATGGAAGATACGTTGACTGTATTCACGGCAAGTAAATACTGCAATGTTTCATCTAAGACCATTATCAACTGGGTGGAAGCCGGTCATATAAAGGCATATCGTACAGTTGGCGGCCATCGTAGAATCAAAAAATCAGATCTTGAAACCTTTATGAGAAGCCAGGGAATCCCTATCCCGGAAGACAAAGATAATGGCTCTAGAAAGAAAATTCTTGTAGTGGATGACGATATGATCATTGTTGAGTCCATTGTGCAGGCTTTGGAAGAAGATGAATTTGACTATGATGTTATTTCAGCCTCAGACGGTTTTGAGGCGGGGTTGCAAGTGAATCATTTTCATCCGGATCTATTGATTCTTGATATTATGATGCCGGACATCAAAGGATATGAGGTCTGTAAAAGAATAAAGGAAAATGAGAGCACAAAAAATACGAAAATTATCGTATTGTCTGCTTATCTGGACGATGACAAATTTGCACAGATGAAGGAAAATGGTGCAGATGTCTGCTTTTCAAAACCATTGCCTCTGTCCAAGCTTAAGGGCGAGGTGGCCGGACTGCTGGGATTAAAATCGGAAGGAGGCAGATCATGAATTTAAAAGAATCATTAAAAAAGAAAAGATTTGTTGTGACATCCGAAGTGCAAGTCCCCCTTGGAGATGAAGAATCCGGAGGACTTATAGAAAGCCTTAGTAGAGATGATGGTAACCAGGGAAACTCTTCGATTTCTCAAATTGACCTTGAAGGTGTTGTCAGCGATACGATTAAAACCTGCAGTCTTTTAAAAGAAAATAATATCAATGCGATTTATCAGACCACCACAAGAGATAAAAACCGATTTCAGCTCCAAAAGGACTTAAGGTTGGCCCATGAGGCAGGTGTTGAAAACCTTTTGGTGTTTACTGAAGATTATCGGATTTCCGGGGACACGCTTCAGGAATCCATGTTTTTTCATGTGGATTCAGGCAAGTTGGCATCGGTTATGGACCACTTAAAAGAAGGTGGAACCATTGAAGGAAATGAACTGGATGACAAGATTGATTTTCTTCTGGGGTCTGGAATAGAGACGCCCTGGGGTAAAAATATGACTAAACGGGGCATGGAAGAAATGGAAGATATGATGAATGTGGGTACGGGATATTTTTTGACCACACCCATCTTCGACATTGACCAGTTCGCAAAGTTTATGAAACAGGTTGAGCCTTTTAAAGTGCCTGTTATCGCAGAGGTAATGATTTTAAGAACAGCAGGGATGGGTAAATTTTTAAATCGTCATTTTAAATCCGGCCTGGTACCCGAATGGGTCATCCAGAAAATGATGACAGCGCCAAATAAAAAACAGGCCAGTATGGAACTTTTTTCTGACACGGTTAATAATTTAAAAGATATTTGCCAGGGGGTTCATGTTATTACCATCGGTGGGGTTGATAACCTGGTACCATATTTGAATGCAGCCAATTTAAGATAAGAGGGGGGAGCGTCAAAATGGCAGAGGCAATTAAAATCGATAACCTTGACATTGAATTTAAAGATGAGGTTCTATCAAAGATACCCGATGCGAACTTTGATCTTTGTTTGACTTGTGGAACCTGTACCGGTGGCTGTGCAGCCTCAGAGCTGATGGATATGGATCCAAGAAAGCTGATCCGGATGTTGAATTTAGGGATGGATGATGAGGTACTCAAGCATGACTGGATGTGGGTATGTAGTATGTGTACCCGCTGCGTATCAGCGTGCCCCATGAAAATTAATATTCCTGGGTTAATCTTTAATCTTAGAGCAAGTGTTCCAAGAGAAAAAAGGCCCAAGGGGATTTTAGGATCATGTGATCAACATATTAGAACCGGTAGCGCTATGGGGGCCCAAAAAGAAGATTTTGAATTTACAGTGTTGGATGTGGCTGAAGAAATTCGCGAAGACCATCCGGGATTTGAAGATTTGCAGGTTTCAGTGGATCGTGTCGGTGCAGCAATGGTGTTAAACCAGAATTCCAGAGAGCCAGTTACGGAACCCGAAGAGATGGGGCCTTTGTGGAAAGTTCTTCATGCCGTTGGTGCGGATTGGACATACCCTTCTGTAATGTGGGCGGGTGAAAATTATTGTATGTTCATGGCCGATGCTGAAGGATGGAAATACATTATAGAGGAGTTTGTCCACCACGTGGACAATAATTTAAAAAGTCCCGTGGTGGTTAATACCGAGTGAGGGCATTCATACTTTGCAATCCTGGAAGGATTGCGCAGATTTAAAATTCCTCACAAATTTGAATTAATTACCATTATTGAATTGTATGCCCAGTGGATCAGAGAAGGTAAACTCAAAATAAATTCAGACTGGAATAAAGACATTGGAGCAAAATTCACTGTACAGGATCCTTGCAATATCGGAAGAAAAAGCGGGTCCAACAAAATTGTAGATGATTTAAGATTTGTTATTAAAGCTGCTGTGGGCGAAGAGAATTTTATAGATACCATCCCCAATCGGGGCAATAATTATTGCTGTGGTGGTGGCGGTGGAGCATTGCAGGCTGGATTCCCTGATGAAAGAAGAGCATATGGCCAAACAAAATTTAACCAGATTGCTGCAACGGGTGCCACTTATGTGGTTGCACCGTGTCACAATTGTCATGGTCAGATTGAAGATATTGGTGAACATTATGGCGGCAATTACCATGTGGTCCATTTGTGGACTATCCTGTGTCTTGCCATGGGTGTGCTTGCGGACACTGAACGAACTTATCTTGGGCCGGATCTGGCTGAAGTGGGACTATAAAAAGGAGGGCTACAAATGGTCGATAAAGGTAGAGGTTCAGTGATGGTAGTTGGAGCTGGAATTGCAGGGATCCAGGCTTCGCTGGATCTAGCGGATTCAGGTTATCTGGTATATCTGGTGGACAAAAATAATGCCATTGGTGGAACCATGGCACAACTGGATAAAACGTTTCCTACTAATGATTGTTCCATGTGTATTATTTCTCCTAAGTTGGTAGAAGCAGGGCGTCATCTAAATATAGAGTTGATGACCTTGACTCAGGTTCAGGATGTTGAAGGTGTTGAGGGAGATTTTACGGTTACATTAAAAGAGCAACCGCGTTTTATAGATATGGATAAATGTACCGCCTGTGGAGAATGTTCAAAGGTCTGTCCGGTTGAACTGCCCAATCAGTTCGATGAACAGCTTAGTGAACGAAAGGCGGCATTTAAATTATATCCCCAGGCAATGCCCTCAGCATTTGCCATTGAAAAAACAGATAAAGCACCTTGCCGATTGACCTGTCCTGCCGGACTAAATGTCCAGGGGTATGTTCAGATGGTTAAAGAGGGTAAATATAAAGAATCGCTTGAAATTATAATGGAGCAATTGCCTTTGCCGGGTGTTTTAGGCAGGGTGTGTCCCCATGAATGTGAAGATGCCTGTAGACGATGTCAGGTTGATGACCCGGTTGCGATTCGCGATTTAAAGCGTCTGGCAGCAGACAGTTTTGATCCTAGACAAATTGAAATTGAATGTGCGGATAAAATCGGGAAAAAAGTTGCCATCATCGGTTCTGGTCCTGCAGGACTTTCCGCTGGATATCATCTGGCAAAAAAAGGTGTGGATGCGACTATATTTGAAGCGTTACCCCAGGCTGGCGGTATGCTCAGAGTCGGTATCCCTGATCATCGGTTACCCCCGGAAGTTCTGGATAAAGATATTGAGGTGGTTACAAATCTTGGGGTTCAATTAAAGCTGAATACCTGTCTGGGAAAAGACTTTACGGTGGACAGCCTGTTGGCTGATGGGTACGATTCTGTATTTTTAGGCCTTGGTGCACATAAAGGGATTTCGTTGGGGATTCCGGGTGAAGAGCTGGATGGTGTTCGTCAGGGAGTCGATTTTTTAAGAGAATTGAACCTTACCGGCAAGACAACCGTTGGTGTAAAAGTAGGCATTATCGGTGGTGGCAATGTGGCCATTGATGTGGCCAGAGCTGCGGTGAGACTTGGAGCTAAAGAAGTTACGATTCTTTATCGTCGAACCAGAAAAGAGATGCCGGCATGGGAAGAAGAGATTGCTGCGGCTGAAGATGAAGGCACAAAAATTACATATCTTGCTGCCCCTCAGCAACTGATTGAAGAAAATGGTAAAGTTGCTGCAGTTCGGGTGATTAAGATGGAGCTGGGCGAACCAGACGAATCTGGCAGAAGACGTCCTGTTCCGGTGCCTGGATCTGAATATGATATCCAGATTGATCAGCTTATACCGGCCATTGGCCAAAGACCTGATCTGGGGGCCCTTGAAGAGTTGGCAGATGTAAAAATTTCCAAATGGAATACAACAGAAGTAAACCCTGTCACACTTCAAACAGACAAGCCTGGTGTATTTGCAGGTGGAGATGTTCAGACCGGTCCTAGTGTGGCGATTGCAGCAGTAGCAGCGGGTATGGAAGCGGCGGAGTCCATTCATCGATATCTGACCGGAGTTGATCTGGAGGAAGGTCGCCAGATTCCGGTTGTGGAACATCCGGAGTTCAGGCCTGTATCTGAAGATATGGAAGCTGAAAATCGCTATAAGATGCCGGAGCTTGCTCTGGATAAGCGTGAGGGTAATTTTGATGAAGTTGAATTGGGATATGCTGCCCAGGATGGCCAAAAAGAAGCTGCACGATGTTTGAACTGTGGATATTGTTCAGAATGCATGCAGTGTGTGGATGCCTGCCTTGCTAATGCGGTGGATCATTCCATGCAGGAAATAGAACATAAGATAAATGTCGGGGCTGTGATTATGGCACCGGGATTTGAGCCTTTTGAGCCCACTCAGATGACTTCATATTGTTATGGGCACAGTCCTAATGTAATGACCAGTGTGGAGTTTGAAAGAGTGTTGTCGGCATCTGGCCCATATGCAGGGCATCTGGTTCGTCCTTCTGATCATAAAGAGCCTGAAAAAATCGCCTGGCTGCAATGTGTGGGGTCAAGAGATATCAATAAAGGTGACCATTCTTATTGCTCTGGCGTTTGCTGTATGTATGCCAATAAACAGGCTGTGATTGCAAAAGAACACAGCGATGAAAATCTGGATGCTGCGATCTTTTTTATGGATATGAGAACCCATGGAAAGGATTTTGATAAATATAATATTAGAGCCCAGGATAACAGTGGTATAAGATTTGTTCGGTCTCGAATTCATTCTGTCTTTCCTGAGCCTGGAGATAAATACAGGCTTGTCTACTCTACAGAAGCGGGTAATACGGTCGAAGAAATCTTTGACATGGTCGTTCTTTCTGTAGGGCTTTCGCCTAATAAAGATGCCCAGTCTCTGGCAGATAAAATGGGGATAGAACTCAATTCCCACGGATTTGCCCATACCGATAATCTTTCGCCGGTGAGTACCAATAAAAAAGGTATTTATGTCTGCGGTGCTTTCCAGGAACCCAAGGATATTCCATCCTCTGTTATGGAAGCATCTGCAGCGGCAGCAACAGCAACAATGGCCTTAAAAGATGATCGCTGGAGTATGACTCGGACACGGGAACTGCCACCAGAAAATGATTTTTCAGGTCAAACGCCCAGGATCGGTGTGTGGGTCTGTAATTGTGGCATAAATATTGGCGGAGTGGCTGATGTTCCGGCAGTTAGAGATTATTCCAGCACGCTGCCATTTGTGGTCCATGTGGAAGATAAATTATTTACCTGCTCACAGGATTCTCAGGATCATATGAAAGAGATGATCAAAGAACACAATTTAAGTCGGGTAGTGGTGGCAGCTTGTTCACCCAGGACCCATGAACCCTTGTTCCAGGAAACCATTCGGGATGCCGGTCTAAACAAATATCTGTTTGAGATGGCAAATATTCGTGATCAGAACACCTGGGTACATATGAATGATCCCGATAAGGCTACTGAAAAAGCCAAGGATCTGGTTCGAATGGCTGTGGCCAAGGCTGCATTTATTGAACCTCTGCATCAGGTGAGTCTGGATATACAGAAATCCTTGCTCGTCGTTGGCGGCGGAGTTGCTGGAATGGAGGCTGCTTTGAGCGCGGCCCAACAGGGTATTGATGTTCATCTGGTTGAGAAAACAGATGTTCTTGGCGGAATTGCCTGTCAGCTTAATTCGACCTGGAAAGGCGAATCAATTAAAGATTACCTTGATGACTTAATTAAAAAAACAACGTCACATGCATCTATACAGGTTCATTTGGATGCTCAAGTGCAATCTACTACAGGTTCTATGGGGAACTTTGTCACTGCCATTGGTAAAAACGGTGATCATGCAGCTATTCCCATTGAACATGGTGCCGCTATTTTGACCACGGGTGGGATGGAATATAAGCCGGATGAATATCTGTATGGTAAAGAAGAGGGTGTGTTGACTCATCTTGAAATGGATGCGGCTTTAAGAGAAAAAGATGCTCGCCTGGATAAGGCTAAGGCGGTTGTTTTTATCCAGTGTGTGGGCTCAAGAAATGAGCAGAATCCGTATTGCAGTAAGGTGTGTTGTACACATAGTTTGAAAAGTGCCATTGCCATTAAAGAAATGGATTCCAGAAAGCGGGTGTATGTGGTGTATAGAGATATAAGATCCTATGGCTTTAGAGAGGATTTGTATCAAAAAGCCCGTCAAATTGGTGTTTTATTTATTCGGTATGATCTTGAAAAAATGCCAGAGTTGAGAAAAAATACCAATGGGGATCTGGAATTCACTGTGATTGATCATGTTCTTCAGATGCCGGTTAAGATTAATCCGGATTTGGTGGTTTTAGCTTCGGGTATTGTTCCGGGAGAAAATAAGCCATTGTTTGAAAAATTTAAAGTCCCTGTTAACAGTGAAGGGTTTCTGGTTGAGGCGCATGCCAAGCTTAGGCCGGTTGATTTTGCTTCTGACGGTTTGTTTGTGGCAGGTCTTGCCCATTATCCTAAACCCCTTGAAGAGAGTATTGCCCAGGCAAGAGCGGCAGTGGCACGTGCCATGACCATTCTTTCCAGAGATTCTTTGATGGTGGGCGGAGTGGTCGCAGAGGTTACCCCTGAAAAATGTGCGGTTTGTTTAACCTGTGTGCGGACGTGTCCCTATGAAATACCCTATATTCATGCAGATGGATATGCGCAGATTGAACCGGCGGAATGCCATGGCTGTGGCGCTTGTGTGGCAGAATGTCCGGGCAAGGCTATTAAGTTGAATCATTTTACAGATCAGCAAATTTTAGCAAAAACAGATGCACTCTTTGAAAAGGCTTAAAAAAAAGGTATAAACTTTTAATCATATGGATGAAAGGAAGGTGAATGATGACTCAAGAATTTGAACCCAGGGTAGTTGCTTTTTGCTGCCAGTACTGAGCGTATGCAGCCGGGGACCTGGCAGGTTCCATGAGACTGTCTTATCCTGCAGAGGTTAAAATCATTCAGGTGCCATGCACCGGCAGGGTGGATATCCTTCATCTTTTAAACACGATTGAAGATGGAGCGGATGGCGTATATGTGGCGGGTTGTCTCGAAGGAGAGTGTCATTATAGAGAAGGCAATTTAAAAGCCAGAAGAAAGGTTGAATATGTGCAGCGGACGTTGACGGAATTAGGGATTGAACCGGATCGGGTACAGATGTATAATCTGTCTTCAGCACAGGGTGCACGGTTTGCTGAGATTGCTGAAGAAATGGTGGGTATTATAAAAAAATTAGGCCCAACGCCGGTTAAAAATAATACGGCGGCCTGAGTAAAATAAACATTGGGTAGAATACGTATCGGGTTAAATAAATGATTAATTAAGTCGGGTCAGAAAGGAAAAAAGTTTTGGCAGGGCTTAAAAAAAACAGAGGTGAATAATGATAGTAGCAGATCGGAAGTCTCTTGAAGAGATTTTAGCGATGGTGGAAAACAATAAGAAAATTCTCATCGCCGGATGCAAAGGGTGTGTGACTGTCTGTAATGTCGGTGGATTAAAGGAAGTCGAAATACTGGCATCTTCAATAAAGATCGCACGTAAAAAAGCGGGTAATGAGATTGAAATTGACATTGATGTGTTGGAAAGACAATGCGACAAAGAATATGTGGCCGGCATCAGTGAAACGGTTGGAGACTACGAAGCAGTTGTTTCTCTTGCCTGTGGTGTAGGCCCTCAGTTCTTATCGGAAATGTATGCAGACCAGGTGTTCTATCCGGGTGTGAACACGACATTTTTTGGTGGCGCAACAGAACATGGGGTTTGGGAAGAGCGTTGCGCAGGTTGCGGCACCTGCGGTATCCACCTGTTTGGCGGATTGTGCCCGATTGCCCGATGTGCAAAAAGTTTGTTGCACGGTCCTTGTGGCGGCTCATCCAATGGAAAATGTGAAATTAGCAAAGATACCGAATGCATCTGGGATTCCATTGTCAGAAAGAAAATGGAAGCCGGGCAGTTAGAGGACCTTCTTGGAGTTAAGGGTCTTAAGGATTGGCAGACTTCCCGAGATGGTGGGCCCAGAAAGAGTATAAGAGAAGAACTGATTCAAGGAAATATATAATAGATAAAGGAGAGATGCCAAATGAGTGAGCTCAAATCAGGAAGTAACCTTGAAAAGGTTCTCAACGCCGGGCATTTTGCATTTACAGGGGAATGCGGGCCACCAAAAGGTGCCAATGTAGAACATTTAAAAGAAAAACTTGCGCATCTGAAAGGTAATGTAGATGCCGTTAATATGACCGATAATCAGACAGCTGTGGTTAGAATGTCTTCGCTTGCTGGCTCTGCCATCATGATCGGCGAAGGGCTTGAACCTAATTTTCAGATGGTATGCCGGGACAGAAATCGCCTGGCCATCATGAGTGACGTATTGGGTGCCTATGCACTGGGTATTCGAAATATGCTTTGCCTGTCCGGTGATCATCAAACCTTTGGAAACCATCCCCAGGCCAAAAATGTCCATGATGTGGATTCTATGCAGTTAATTGCGTTGGTTAAAAAAATGCGGGATGAAGGCAAGTTCATGAATGATGAAGACATTGATGTGCCGCCAAAAATGTTTATCGGGGCTGCGGCTAATCCGTTTGCGGATCCTTATGAATATCGGGTACACAGGCTTGCGACGAAAATAGAAGCGGGAGCTGACTTTATCCAGACCCAGTGTATTTTTAATATGGATAAGTTTCGTGATTTCATGAAAAAAACGGTGGATATGGGGTTGCATGAAAAATGTTATATCCTGGCAGGAGTTACTCCCATGAAAAATGCCGGTATGGCTAATTTTATGTCAAAATTTGTACCTGGCATGGATATCCCGGATTCTTTGATCAAGCGCCTTAAGGGTGTTGATAAAAAAGATCAGTCTGAAGAGGGAATTAAATTTGCCTTGGAGCAGGTTGAAGAATTTAAAGAAATGGAAGGTGTGGCAGGGGTTCATATGATGGCCATAGAATGGGAACATATGGTACCCCAAATTGCAGAACGTGCGGGAGTATTGCCCCGGCCGGTTGTGTGATTATACGGTTTTTAAAAGAGGCGGCGGGATGTTTTTTTCATCTTTCCGTCTCTTCTTTATATCCGGAGATGGGAAGTTCTATTATAAAGGTGGTGCCTTTCTCCTTTTCGGTTTCGAAAAAGATGTTTCCCTTGTGTCTTTCAACAATGATTGAATGAGAAACAGCCAGCCCTTGGCCGGTTCCTTTCCCGACGTCTTTTGTGGTAAAAAAAGGATCAAATATCTTATCGTGTATTTCTTTTGGAATACCGCTTCCGGAATCTTTTATTGTTATTCTTGCCCACTCACCTTTGTTTTGTGTGCGGATAATTATAGTGCCTTTTTTATCCGGTTGTTCCCCTCGGACTTTTGCAATCGAATGGCTGGCATTAATAATCAGATTTAAAAAAACCTGGTTTAGTTCTCCCGGGTTGCACATCACTTTGGGCAGAGAATTATCAAAATCCGTGGTCAGTTCTGCCTCATTTTTCCAATTATTTTTTGTTACAGTAATGGTGTTGTCAAGGGCATGGTTAATGTCTGTCAATATCTGCTGCTCTCCTTCGAGGTGAGAAAATTCTTTCATTGATGTTACAATTTTGCTGACCTGGGTAAGGCCGCTAATCGATTGATCAATGGCAATGGGTACTTCTTCTTTTAAAAATTCCAGATCGGCATCTTCTATGGCTGTTTCCACTTGAGAAATAATCTCAGAATCTATCCGGCCGGTTTTTGCTGTTTTGAGCAGATGCTTATACGCTTTAAAAACAGCGATCATATTTTGAAAAGCATCTTTTAAAAAAGTAGTGTTGTCTCCAATGTACTGGATAGGAGTGTTAATCTCATGGGAAATTCCGGCAGCCAGCTGTCCGATGGATTCAAGTTTTTGTGATTGGCGTAATTGTGCTTCCATTTTTATTTTTTCGTTTTCTGCATATTTTTGTACCAGGACCCCTGCCAGTGTGTTTGCGATGGTCATTAAAAAGGTTTCTTCAAATTCTTTTCGTTCATGCCCCGGTTTAACATAAATATTGAGGATACCAAATAACTTGTTCTTGGAAGAGATAGGTACACAATAGTGGCCATGGTCTTCTATCCCTGTAAAGTTGTAGGTGTGATACTCATCTATATGGTTGGAAAAAACTAGTTTTTCGGTCATTGCTGCCCGTCCGCAAAGGCATTCTCCAAAAGGAACGCTTGTACATCTTTTTTTTAGTGCTTCTGAAAAACCGTGCTGAACTTTCATAACCAAAACATCGGGCTCTTTTTCAATTAAAAAGATGCTCCCCATGGTTTCAAATGTGAGCCATGGCAGGGAAATGACAAGATTCAGATATCCTTGCAGAAGTTCTATGATTGTTTCTTCTCCAAGTGAATCTTTTAACAGTTTGTTAATGGCGGCCTGGGTTTCATAACTACGCTTAAGATATAGCTCTGCTTTTTTTCGATATGAAATCTCACGGTTCAGGTTCAGGTTGTTTCGAATTAAGATTATTCCCACAAAAAGGATGAAGATAATTATACCGATGGTTGCAAAATAAAGAGAGATTCTTAATTTGTCTGCGGCAAGAAGTACCTGTCTTTTTCCCTGGCTTTCCAGCTCCAGTTCCAGTTCGGAAAGCTCCACCCCTAATCCTCGGAGTTCTGAAAATATGGTATGGGCTGCCAGGATCGCCTTTTGATGTTTGGTGGCATCAAAATGTCCGGTTGTTTCAAATTCCTTGTTGTGGATGGCCATCAGCGGTGGGATGATGGATGGGATTTTCTTTGCTGTGGCTTTGATATTCTCAGTTAGAATTCGGGCATTTTCCTCTTTGACCAATTGGTCCAGAATCGCGATTTCATTGTCCAGAGATGCCAGCCGTGTGGGGAGTTTTTTCTGGTCGGCTTCCCTGTGGAAAACCAGATAGAGCATCATATGCCCTTCTGCTCTTTTGGCAAATGAACTGACCTGGGTTGCCGCACTGGTAATCGCTTTAAAGTGCTTTTCACCGCTTTCAAGTGTGAGGGTTACCTGCCGGTTGTAACTTATCAGAAAGAGACAGATTAAAAGGATCAGCGCAAAAGAAAGAATGAATGCAGCAACAAGCCCTTTGTGTAAACCATTGTCGGTTTTTTGTGCCATAGTTGTCTTTAATTTCAGGGTTGAAAGATTGCGATCCTTTTTATTTAAGAGCTTTGGGGTCGGATGTCAAGCAAAGCATAATAAAAATGCTGTTTTGGATGTGGTACTTTTTGTTAGGTAATTGGGTAAATATTTCCATAGTTTTAGGTAAAAAAAGTACTTAATTTTTAAGTGATGAAGACGGACTAAGGGAAACCCTTAGAGACGTAAAATGCTGTAATATATAGATAAACAATATTCATTAATTGATTATTGTTTATTACTGCACGAAAGTATCAAAATGAGGATATGGGTATGATCCTTGCTTCCATTAAGAAGTGAAATTAATGATGGTTTTTGAGTAAGGAGAAAAGATGAAAAAAATTGTAGTTTTTGTTGCTGCCTGTTTTCTATTCTGTGGCTTTTTATTGACCGCACAAACAGCGTCTGCTTTTGTCAGCAACAGTGCAACCAGTTGGGAACCAAACTCTAATAGTGTGGTTGTTTTTTCTTTTGTCGCAAATTGGCAAAATCACTCTTTTTTGATTTTGGATGATGGAGATGATGCTGCTATCGATAATTCGATAACATTACTAAACAGCACGGGTCCATCTGATTTATTATTCAGTAAAGATGAAACTACGAATGTATGGAGCATTAAGGCTTCGGATAATTTGGGAAATCCTTTGGGAACACTTGAGCTTGGTGCCACACCTAATTTTGATTTATGTCTTTATGATGGCACCAATTACCACAATAGCTATAGTTATGACGCATCTTTCTTTTCGGGTTATTATGAAATAACTTATGAGAAGCTCGGATTTTCACCCACAATTTTTATTTCAGGAGCAAGTCCTGTACCGGTTCCAACCTCTTTGCTTTTGCTGGGTTCAGGTCTGGTGGGCCTTTTTGGATTGAGGCGCAACCAGATTATGTCGTGAATTTTTAAAAAACCATCTGTTTAAACAAAAAACCGGTATCAGCTGTATGACTGTTACCGGTTTTTGTTTTTTTAAATCAGGAAAAGAGCCTTTTGTGCCAGGTTCTATATAACGCCTCTTTTTTTAGCCATTTGCATCATTTGTTCCCCTGTAGTCTCAGGGGGTAATCGTAGCTCTTTTTCAGGTTTGTCAATAAGGCTTAATACTTCGGTTGGGCAGGTGGTAACGCAAAGCCCGCAGCCAATGCATCGTTTTTCAAAGACATTGATTATCCCATCTTCATCCAGAGCCAGTGCATCCATCTGACATCTTTCAATACAGGCCTCACAGCCGATACACTCTTCGGTGTTCGCAATTACCAGGTGATTTGAAAATACTAGATTGGCAGGTTCCGGGTGCCGTCTTATCGCTTTAAGAACGCCGCAGCAGTCTCCGCAGCAGTTGCACATTCCCCCGGGATTCTGGGATGTTGCCGGCTGAGTAACCAGTCCGTCTTCATGGCATTTTTCAAGGATTTTGGTGGCCTCATCCAGTGAGACGACTCTTCCCATGTCATTGTCCAGATAGTATTGCCCCATGGTTCCGAACATAAAACAGGCTTCCATGTTTTTATTGCATCCTTGGTCAATAATTTCGGTTCTCTTTCGACAAACACAATCCGTAACAACAATTGGGCTTTTACTTTTTAATATTTGAACAGCATCATCATAATTGGCAACATTATGGGTGACATCAATGGATTTGTTGACGGGGATTACCCGTAGGAAATATTCAGCACTTTTTTGCATGGCCCCATCAAGGGCTTCTTCAAAATACTGGCTGACTAATTTTGCGAAATCCGGTTTTATGGTTTTAACCTGAAATTCGAATATCCCGTGTACAAATGCAATTGCACCATATGTATTGATGTCATTTTTTTTGATTCGGAAGATCAAACCTCTTTGGGCCATATCTTCGAGATGGGCAGCTGTTTGTTCTATGGGTTTATTTATTCGTTTGGCAATTGCTTTTGGGGTTTC
>JAWSVH010000133.1:0-9349 GCA_033852015.1 Desulfobacula sp. | reverse complement strand
AAAACCATGAGAAAAGCAGCAGCACTTTTGAAACTTGAAATGACCGGCAACATGAAAAACGATTGGATCGCCTTGGCCGTGGCTGTCTTAAATGAAATTCATCCTGGGGGGGAGGCTGGAAAAATCATAGAGGGTTATCACCAAAAATACAAATAAGTTGAAATCTTATTTTACAAATCCATAGCCGTCATGTAATGTGACTGGTCTTGTATCAGGAGGCAAACCTTATAAAAAAAATACTAAAAATTTAGGATCCAATTATAATGTCAAAAGAAATTTACGATTATAAAGTCAGGTGTAAAACTTGCTATGAAAAATTTACAACTCAACTATTTGAAAGCCATGAGAAAAATTTATGGCTGGTGGACAAAAAAGACTGGTATTGCGAGACATGCAAAGCTGAGCATTTTGAAAAGCAGGCATCCGAATTGGCAAAATCCCACGCTAAGATAGGCTTTTGCGAACTCGTTGGAACGCCAAAAAGAGTTTCCTGGGCAGAAAAAATAAGGGCTGAACTGATCAACAAAGTAAACTTTTTGAAAGATAGTCTTGTCTTTAAAGATGATACAGAAAAAGAGACATCAGATATGGCATTTAATTTATTTTTACAGGAGTGGCAGGAAATAACAGATGCCAAATGGTGGATAGATAATAAAAAAACAACGGTTCGGGATATCTCCAATAAGATTAAACAACTATCAAATCCTGTCGATTAAATAATAAATGGTATTGGATATTACTATCTTGACTTTTGCTGATTATAATGAGACCATTTATTATATTAAATCAAAAGGTTAGCCAATAAAAGGTATGTGAGCAACCCATTTTATAAGTTTGTTATCTTTAAAGTTTTATGAAGCACCCATGCCGATGAGGAGAAAAAGAAGATGCCAAAAATACTAATCATTGATGATGAGGCTCCTGTCAGAAAAATGCTTTCAAAATTATTAACAACGCATAATTATGAAACCTTGGAAGCTGAAAATGGTAAAGTCGGAATCAAATTATACAATGAACATCATCCTGATCTGATCATTACCGATCTGATCATGCCGGAAAAAGAAGGGATGGAGTGTATTCGAGAATTAAAAAAAATAAATCCAGATATAAAAATAATAGCAATTTCCGGTGGTGGCGTCACAAACTCTGATATCTATTTGAAAGTTGCAAAAAAACTGGGAGCAATCCGAACTTTTTCCAAACCGATTCGCAATAATGACCTCATCAAAGCCATTGAAGAAATTTTAAGTTGATTAATTATTAAAATACTCAAGCAGATGCCTTGACAACGACCTGTCAAAATCATAGATAAAAAACGACAGACTTTATTATTAAATAAAAATAGGAGCATCTTCTTTTGGCATTAACCAAAACAACACTCATCGAACAGATCTCAGAAAAAAACAATCTCAAACCTTCGGAAGCCAAAGATACGATTGAATTTCTTCTAGAAATCATGAAATCCGCTCTGGCATCTGGAGAAGATGTTATGATCTCTGGGTTTGGTAAGTTCCTGGTAAATGAAAAAGCACCACGCAAAGGAAGAAATCCTGCCACCGGGAAAACAATGACATTGAGTAAAAGAAAAGTGGTTACATTTAAGTGTGCTGGTGGGTTAAGAGACAAAATCAATAAAGATAACGGTTAAAAAACTTATAAAATAATGGCCCTGCCTGTTCAACCTGACAAAGAAGCCTTCATTGCTCTTGCAACCGCTAAAATGCCTTTTGGTAAATATAAAGGATTGCCATTAGTAGATCTTCCAGAACGATATGTTGTCTGGTTCTCACAAAAAGGATTCCCGGAAGGAAAGCTTGGGCAGATGCTGCAGGCTGTCTATGAAATTAAACTAAATGGTCTTGAATATCTTTTTAAAAGAAACAGATCCTAATGAAAATTAAATATAATTCTCCGGTAATCCTGACATATGCTATAATTTCAATATCTGTCTTAGTCTTTTCTGGCAACGGACTTTTGGCCAAATATTTTTCTTCTCCAGCCCATTTGTCCTTTTTTGATCCCTTTTTTTATATCAGATTGATTTCCTACATTGTGGGCCATGGAAGCTGGAATCATCTCATTGGAAATTTGATGATTATCCTTCTTGTCGGCCCGTTGCTTGAAGAGAAGTATGGTTCAAGTAAACTTTTTGAAATGATCTTTATCACCGCAATATCCACCGCATTATTGAATGCATTTTTATTCTCAAACTCTCTTATCGGTGGAAGTGGAATTGCATTTATGCTGATTTTGCTCAGTTCATTTTCAAACATTAAATCAAGGCAGATACCGTTGACATTTATCATCATTGCCGTGCTTTTTATTGGCAGTGAAATCGTCTCAACTCTTAAAGTAGACCGGATTTCACAATTCAGCCATTTAGCCGGTGGCCTGATCGGAGCAGGCTATGGTTTCATACGAAGTGGTAAAAGATAAAAATCCCTCCCTATGATCCATCAGACGGCCAGATCCCTTTAGGGCGATACTTTAACTGCACCCCTTTTAAAAACTTGCGCAGAACCTGATCTTTACAAGCTCGATAATGTCTATTTTCAGGTTTTCGGAAAAAAGCACTTAATTCATGTTTACTGATACGCATTTCTGCCAAGGCCAGGATATCAATGATATCATCTGCTTTAAGATCCAGTGCAATTCTTAGTTTTCTAAAAACAATATTATTGCTTAATCGGTTTTCCGGCTCAGGTTGAGTACCGTCTTTTTTGCCCCGCTTATCATTAATTAATCCATTAAGAAAAATGGCCAGCTGGGTGTCTGTAATTTCCTGATATGCCGGATCATCATCTTTTTTTAACCAATCACTGACCTGGGCCCTGGTAACTGTCAGATCAGCCAGGCCGAAAATTGCCATCATCTTTGAATCATCAAAATCGAATGTATAGCGGATGCGCTTTAAAATATCATTATTCGTCATACTATATCCTTGTTAAATAAAAAACCATGTTCGTTAATTGAAGTGTTTCTTTTTTCTATAAAATCACCCGATGTATAAGATGAAACCACTTGCTTCCAAAATGCCAGCGCCAAATTATTTTTGATTGTTATGGCAACTTCCCAGTGCCCCGGAAACTGAGCAAATACATGCTCAGCCAGTTTTCGGCCATACCCTTTTCCCTCAAAATCCTTTTGGATATGAAACTCAGCTATTGCCATGCCTTGCTGATTAAACCGCAAATGTTTATTAATCATGGCAAAACCTATAATAGCAGAAGATTCTGTGAAAATATAAATCAGCCGATCTTTCGACGCAACATATTGTTGCAGATTTTTTACCGCCTGATTACTCCAGGCATCAACGTCGACAATAGTGTAAAACCGGCTCATATACGCCAGGTACGATCTAAAAATCGGCACGATCTCATCTATTTTATCTGTTTGAGAAATCATATATTGCCCGGTACCTTCTACCGTTTTTTTCTGGCTCCGCTTTTCTTTTTAGCAGAATCCTGAAAATATGTTCGAGGTGGAGTTTTACTTTTACCTTTCGACAGGGCTTTAGGTTTTGGCTTAGACTTCGGCTTTGGTTTTGACTTTGGCTTAGATTTCGGTTTGGCCTTCGGACCTGTGCTTTTTGCGGCTTCTTTTTCCGCCTTACGCTGATTAACAATCTCTTTTATGCGCTTGTCTGCCTTTTTTTCACTCGCAGGATCATTGGGGCGTAACAGCACAAAGTCTGGAACCACTCCACCTTCCGTAAAACTGCCGATTTCTTCTTTCGGAACCTTTTGCCCCAATAATTTTTCAATGGCCTTTAAAGAAGCCTTTTCATCATGACTGACCAGAGAAGTGGCAATGCCACTGACCCCGGCCCGGCCCGTACGCCCAATACGATGAATATAATCCTCCGGTGCCACTGGCATATCATAATTAACCACATGGGGCAGGTTGCTGATATCCAGCCCCCTTGCTGCCACATCGGTTGCAACAAGAATGCGGATTTCACCATTTTTAAACTCTTTAAGTGTCCGTGTTCTAAATGATTGGCTTTTATTACCATGCAACGCTGCTGCACTGATTCCTTTTGCAGTCAGTCTTTCTGTCAGTTTGTTTGCCCCATGCTTTGTCCGAACAAAAACCAATGCCTGGGACCATTTCTCTTTGGTAATCAAATGAATGAGCAGGGCACGCTTATTTGACCGATCCACCAGATGCACTTTTTGTACAATAGATTCTGCGGCTTTTTTGCTGGGTGTCTCCTCAATAAACTCAGGTTCTACGAGCATAATTTTAGCAAGATCTCGAATCTGCTGGGTATATGTAGCAGAAAAAAGCATGGTCCTTCGTTCAGCAGGAACCAGTTCAAGTACCCTGGAAATTTCCTCGCTGAATCCTAAATCCAGCATCCGGTCTGCTTCATCAAAAACCAGAAACTCTATCTGGGAAAGATTTAAATCTTTGTGACTGGCAAGGTCCAAAAGTCTTCCCGGTGTTGCCACAAGAATATCAATACCCCGCTTGAGCCGATCAATCTGGGGGGCAATATTCACCCCGCCATAAACCACGGTACACCGGATAGAAACTCTTCTTCCATACGCTTTGATACAGTCTCCCACTTGGAGTGCAAGCTCTCTTGTCGGCGTCAGGATAAGCGCCCGGGGATGTTGTCGTTTTTGTTTTCGCTGACTTAAAATCTCAACCAGAGGAAGGGCAAAAGCATCTGTTTTCCCAGTGCCTGTCTGGGCACGGGCAAGGACATCCTGCCCATTCAGTATCACCGGAATAACACGGTTCTGAATAGGAGTGGGAACTGCATACCCCTTAGATTTAACCGCATTAAGTAATTCAATCCTAAGGCCAAGTTCATCAAATAACATATAATATCCAATAATTTACTATTAATTTAAAAATATCAACTAACCGTCAAACTTATACCATAAAGACAAAGAAATGTCCTTGTAAGTTCTGCCATATCTGCCATAATTCATTTTTTTATAAAAACTAAGGTATATAAATGATCAAATTAAATATTGTTTTATTGGAACCGGAAATACCCCAAAACACTGGGAATATTGGCAGAACATGCAATGCTATGAATGCTGTTCTACATTTGGTGGAGCCATTGGGATTTTCTATAGAGGATAAATATTTGAAACGGGCAGGCATGGATTACTGGAAGGATCTTAATGTTAAATACTATAAAGATTTTGCAGATTTTCTTGATAAAAATCCCCGGGGACAAAAAGTCTTTCTTTCTCAAAAAGCAGAAAACAGGTGCGACAAATTCCATTACGAATCTGAGGTCTACCTGATTTTTGGCAAGGAGTCTGTGGGATTACCTGAAAAATTACTGGTAGACCAAAAGAAGTGTTGTATTCGTGTACCCATGGCAGCGAATACAAGATCTTTGAACATTGCAAATACGGTGGCAATTTTAAGCTATGAAGTCATGCGGCAAAATGATTTTAAAGATCTAAAAACAAAGGGTGAAATTCCGTCCTGAATGGCTCGAGAAATCACCCTTTGTCAGCTTAACTCAACTCAAAAATTAAAGCAGGTCTTTAACTTTATTTAAAAGGATCTCAGAAGGTGCACAGTAAATATAATCGCCTTCCACCTTACTCCATCCTTTGCTCTTTATTTTACCCAGCTTTTTGTGATGATAAATCAACCGATATTCAAGGGCCCCTTTGTTAACATCCCGGTAAAGTACCTTGTTAACAACCGGTTCACCAACCGAAGGAGAAAGGGCAAATCCTTTTGAATCCACAAACTGTTTTCCAAACCGTTTATACCGCAACTCTACACTGACCCGTGCAACACCCAGCTCTGATAATTCATCCAGATCCGCCTCTGCTTCAAGTGTAACCGGACGAACCGGAGCAGACAAGGTTACCGCCATCAGTTCTCCTTTTGCCCAGTTCGGGGTCTTTGGATACAAATGCCCGCCTCTTAAGCTCCACTGAACCGCATAGTCGTACATCTGTTTGTCATCTCCCATACGGGCATAAGTCAAAAGAGCCGTCTGGCCGTTGGCTTCCAGGTATTTTTTATCAATGGTCAATTCATCAATAAACGGACGCTGACCTTTTCTGGGTACCCGAACCTGGATAGTGGCATAATTGACCATCTCGTTGAAAATATCATAGGCTTCATTATCAATGACAAACCGCATTTCTCTTCTCTGGAAAAACGGATCATCCAGATTGACTTCTGTTACCAGTTTAGGATTGTTTTTATATTTTGCATACCAGGTTCCCACATTACCGGTCATGGTGTGATGCTCATAGCGGGCAATCACTTTTTTAAGGTTTAAAACCTGGGTGGATTTACGTTTGATCTCTTTTCTCTGAAATACGGTATATTCGTATTTTTTAGCCTTGGCCGCAGCCTTTCGCCTGGCTTCTGTAGCAGATTTATCTGTTTCTGAGTCACCTTCATCACTGAGTTCTTCATCTGTAGGTTCTCCCAGTCTTTTTTGCATATCAAAAAAAGATTCCAATACAATTTTATGCAGCCCGCTTTCAACAATTTCTTTGTCAGCGTCCGGCACATGCTGTACATAATCAAAGGTAACCACTCCGGTTTCCTGTAGATAATCAAGTGCTCTTGTCTGTTCTTCTTCTGTAATGACTGTGGATTTGCTGGAACTGATATTCAACGGATTATACCATTTGGGATTCAAATAGCGCTTCGTCTTTGTTTTTTTCTCCCGGGTCTCTGTATACTCCTTTTCAATCTCATGGTATTTATCATAATTAATAATGACTTTCACATCATAGGCTGGCAGCTTAACCACATATTTAAGATTAAAGACCACAGCGATATCTGTTGTGGGCTGTTCAAGGGTTTTGGCCAGAAGCGTTGCGCCATAGGCATCCAAACGGGCGGCAACCGCGACCTGCTGACCTTCCATAACCGGAGCTTTTCCTGTTGTCACAAGTGTGGATGTAAAGCCTTTGTCGTTCAATGTTGCAGAAACCACGCTAAAGCTGTTTCCTTCCGCACCAACTTCCAGAGGAACCGCACCCTTAAGCAATGCGCCTTTTTCCTCTTTTTTCAACATTTTTGCAGTTTCCTGCTGCTGTTGTTTTGTCAGTCCATATTCAACCATAAAATGAATGATAGCGCCTTCTGCCCCTCCATCGGCCTTGGTTTTATCTGTCACAAACCTCACCATAGAAAATTTTGGAGTTCCATCCTTGTCCTTTGATATCCTGGGATTGGCAGGCAGGTAATAATAATTTTTAGATTTTTTTGCAGGGTTTTTTGTGGCTGCAGAAAAACATCTAACATTGGTTCCATCTTTAAGTTTTAAATCAACATGCTGTCCATAACGAATCCCCCCCACTTCTTTTACTGCACTAGCTGAAGGGATGGTCAATGTAGGTCTGAGTTTTGTCGGTTTAAACTGCTTCATATAACCGGCTGGTCCTGCTGAAGCTGGAGCGATCACAGCCAGTCCGAACAGCAACGCCATAATGACAAGATAACATCGATTCAACATAATTATATTCCTCCTTAGAGTCGGCCGCTAACTACGGCAAACAATTTTATATATTGGGTTAAATTCCAGGTGGTGTGAGCACCAGGTAACTGTCTTCGAGGTCAAGCCATTGTCCTTTTTGGGATTTACCTTTCATTGGGTACCAATTCACCCGATATTGAGCGTTAATCGCCGGGTCATGAAATACCACCTGGGTGCTGACAGATTCTGCATCCGTAGCACGCATAACAGCAAACCGCTGGGTTTTTTCTTTTCCAAAAATTTTATATCGCAATTCCAGAGTGGCACTTCTCATTTGAGCATCTTCAAATAAAAATCGATCTGCATCCACTTCTAGATCCAATCGTTTTAAAGGCGGTGCAATGGTAATGATCGGGTCTGCGCTACCCAGCCATTTTTCCGGATCTGCCGGTTGCCGCACCTTATACTGACCTTGAATACTCCAGGTGGTGCGATATCCAAAATCGAGCCAATTTGATTTTTTTTCACCCAATCGTGCATATTTCCAGCTTTTGCTCAAGCGTCCGTCCCGGATATCTTCCCTTGTAAATATAAGCTCACCCGTGGCATCTGCCTGACCTTTATATTTTTTTTGTATGGAGATCCCCGCATAATTCATGATGCTTTCAAATGCGCCGGTATAATCTCCATCAATCCTGAAAAAAAGTTCCCTTTTCTGGAACGCTGGATCTGCAAGATTCACCACCCGGAACATATCCGGGTTCTGGGCAAATTCTTTGTAAAGTCCAGAGATATTTCCTGCAGTATCCACCGGAACTTTTATAACTGCGCGCCGGGTCAGATTAATGTTGAAAACTGCCCGATTAATATCTTCTCTTTTTTTAAGAACATACTGATTATCTGTAAAATATTTCTGATTTCCCGTGCTGGTGAATGCTTTTGCCAGCCAGCCTTTTTTCTGACGGCCTTTTATCTGGCCTGCCTCAACGGCTTTTTCTTTTTCAGGAATCGCAGTAAAACCAGTTTTTTGATCAAAGATCACCTCTGTCAATTTGCTGGTCACCAGATCCACAAGAGACTGCATGGCTTTATTGGCAATATCGTCGGGCATTCTGTCCATCACATCTACTTTGATATCCCCGGTTCTGACCAGTTCATCCACGATGTCTCTGACCTGTTTTTTATCATAGCCACCCTGTTTATTTTTCAATTTTGAAAAATGCGTATAAACCGTTGAAACTTCTGCATGCACCTTGGCCTGGAATGATGGCAGACTGGCCTCATAATAGGCACGAAGTGCAATGGACACATCAGATGTCGGTTTTTGCAATGACTCCCACAAAAGAGTTGCGCCGTGTGGAGAAAGGGTTGCTGCCACCGCAGCCTTTGAACCCGGAGTTACCGGTGCCCGGCCACTGCTGATCAATTGTGTGGTAAACTTTTTATCTTTAAGCGTACCGGAAATAATTGAAAAACTGGCTTCAGATTCCTGTTTTAGCGGCACTGGCCCTGAAACTTTCGCATCTGGCTTTATTTTTTTCAGCCCGGTTTGAAGGGCTAGCAAATCCTCTGCCGGAAGAGATAAAGAGATCAACATATGGAACAGACCACCGCTGGTATCACCTTTGGGATCAACAAACTTGATCACGGACAATTCAAGGCCACCATCTTTTCTTTGCGATACTCTGGGGGTTGGCGGAAGATAGTAATAGTTATTTTTATCGGCAGCATCCTGCAACAGCAGGATGCCATTCACTTCAAGGCGACCGGCCTCATAATTGACCAGTGCAGCTGCTTGCAAAGGGATTAACACAAAAATCAAAAACAGCAAACTTGTAAAAAGTCTTTTCAAACCCTGGGTCATCATTTTTACATTCTCCCTTCTTGGGGCAATTCATCCCAATAAATGATATCCCCTTCAAGTTT
>JAWSVH010000018.1:0-1078 GCA_033852015.1 Desulfobacula sp. | reverse complement strand
AAGGAATTCGCCCAAGTTATCAGATAGGATTCAGCAATAAAACAGAAACAGCTTTTAGCGGCTCCAGTCATAATCCACTAAAAAAACTATTGTCAATAAATGATAATAGAATATCTCAAGGATTTTCTCACGAGACCGTCGCTTCTATATTACAAAAAAAATAATCCCAATTATCACAAATGGGAGGGATGTATTCCCTCCCATTTGTTATTTCTCAGTTTTCTAATAATCATTTAGATTTATTATTATTTATTAAGTTGCCTTAAAACATCCTGATAATGAGGTCTGTCTTTATCATGAAAGATAATACCTGTTCCATAGGGATCATTTTGAGCAATCCGCATAGCAGCTTCCATGTCTTGTTCATGAATGCCCGGTGCCAGGGTGTGCACATTTTCTTTAAGATTCTTCCAGGTCATGTTTTCTTTATCAAAGGTAACACAGGGTGTCAGGATATGAATAAAGCTAAATCCTTTATGCAGGGTTGCCTCTTTTATAATCTGCTGTAATCCTTGAGGGTCTCCGGCATATCCTCTGGCCACAAAAGACGCATCATATGATAAAGCCAACTTAATAGGATTTAAAGGCATATCTGGGTTCCCAACCGGATGCGAAGCTGTTTTCATTTCATACGGAGTTGTTGAAGAAGACTGCCCTTTTGTCAAACCATATATAGAGTTATCAAATAATAAAAATGTAATATCAATATTCTTACGCGCCACATGGGGTAAATGCCCGCCACCAATCCCCAAGGCATCGCCGTCTCCTGCAACTGCAAAAACGGTTAGGTCTTCCCTTGAAAGCTTTAAGCCAGACGCAACGGGTATAGAGCGGCCATGAAGCGTATGAAACCCATAAGTATTGAGAAAAATTGGTGTTCTACCCGAACAACCGATACCACTGACAGTAACAATATTTTCATGCTTAAGTTCCATTTCTCGACACGCCTTATACCAGGCATCAATAATTCCAAAGTACCCACAACCCGGACACCATGTCGGCAGATCTTTTGAGCGATATTGTAAAAAATCACCCTGCTTGACCGTTTCTAATTTCTCATCTAAATATTCTGATCTGA
>JAWSVH010000132.1:0-2589 GCA_033852015.1 Desulfobacula sp. | reverse complement strand
AAAAATCAAGGCTTTTTTGACGCAATATGCCGGGAACAATGTCAATCCCACTTTTTGCGTACAATGGGGTCAATTGTTCCAAATCACAGGAAGTTGCCCCTCCCATAGGGTCTTCATAGGCATATACAATTTTTTTTACCCCCGCAAGAATAATCGCCCCCAGGCACATCAAGCAAGGCTCCATGGTTGAAAATACCACCGTTTTTTCGGGATCAAAGGCAACATCCAAATTCTCAAGTGCTTTCAAAGCCCTCATTTCCGCATGATCAGTTTCACTAAAAGATGTCCGGTCCTGTGTTGTCCCAAGCCTTGCCCCTGACGCAAGAACTTCATCGCCTTGAACAATCACACACCCCACCGGAAACTCACCAGCCTCAAAAGCCTGTTGAGCCTGCTTTAGAGCCAACTCCATAAAATATTCATATTCCATTTTCAACCATCTCTTCCGGGTGACACCCTTCGCTATAACCACCCTAATTCTATGCAATTAGCTTGCTTTTTTCTGCTAATACTGTATTTTATTAAACTTCATTAGATATTCAATATAAATAAAATATTCAACAAAAATTATGGAAGCAGAAAAAAAAATAGAGACTGAACAAGATTATGAGGATAGCAATCTTTGCATTCGTGAGCGCTTTCAGCTTCGGGAAAAAAGTTTTCTTTCAGAATATGGGTCACTGAGCGCCAATGCCTTCCGCCGAGACCCAAATAAAAATATTTGTAATATCAGAACACCCTACCAAATGGACAAGGACAGTATTGTATATTCAAATGCCTTCAGACGACTGAAACATAAGACTCAAGTGTTCCTATCGCCTTTAGGTGATCATTACCGAACTCGGTTGACCCACACCCTGGAAGTCGCCGAAATCAGCAGAAATCTCGCTCGAGCCATACGTCTGAATGAAGACCTGGCCGAAGCCATTGCCCTTGGGCATGATCTGGGCCACACCCCATTTGGACATGGCGGTGAAGCCGCCCTTGTTGAAGTACATTCCCAACACTTCTCCCATGCTGATCAAAGCTTAAGAGTTGTTGATTCTCTGGAAAACCGAGGCGAGGGCCTGAATCTGACCCGGGAAGTCAGAGACGGTATCCTCAAACACTCCAAAGGATTTGGTAATATCATGCCTGCAACTTCAGGCCAAAGAGCCATCACAATCGAAGGAAGGCTTGTACGCGTGGCTGATATCATGGCTTATCTGAACCATGACCTGGATGATGCCCTGAGGGGCAAAGTTGTCTACGCCGATGATATTCCAGATATCTGTATTAGAAAGTTAGGCAAAACCCACTCCCAAAGGGCCAGCATAATGATGGAACAGCTGGTTTATAACAGTGGCCCAAAAGACGGTAAGTTTATCCTGGACATCGGCAAAGAAACCTTCCATGCCATGACCATATTAAGAAAATTTCTTTATGAAAAAGTATACCGATCTCCTGCGGTTCACAATGAATTTATAAAAGCCAAAATGGTCATCGCAGGCTTATATAAGCATTTTTTACAAAACCCGGACATCCTTCAACGCGAACTTGAAAAAATGGAAATGGCGCCATGGGATTCAGCTAAAAACCCCCTAAAACGTTCAGCATGCGATGTGATTGCCAGCATGACCGACAGATACGCACTCAATCTATATGCCAAAATATTTTTTCCCAAGCCCCTAGTCTAACATGACAAAAACAATACTCAAGCCCCTAATCACCCTATATGACCGAATGGACAGTGCATGGGAAAAGGTTGCCATTAAATATAATTTTAACTGCACCGGTTGCTCCGATAATTGTTGCACCTCTCTATTTTTCCATCATTCCTTCGTAGAAAAAACCTATTTTTTAGAGGGTTTCCAAACCCTTGCCCCAAACACACAAAAAAAAATAATTCACCGTGCAAAAGTGTATTGTCAAAAAACCTTCCAAAAAGACTCTCAGATAAAAAGCCTTAAAATAATGTGTCCGGTAAATGAAGATGGGAGATGTCTTCTCTATGCCTATCGGCCGATGATCTGCAGGCTTCATGGTCTGCCCCATGAGCTATCAAAACCGGGTTTTCAACCCTTCCTGGGAACAGGCTGTAAACCAGGGAATTTTAACGAAGCATCCTATATCAAATTTGACCGGACACCATTCTATCAGCAAATGGCACAGATAGAGATGAGCTTCAGACAAACATCTGGTCTTTCAGGCAAGATCAAGCAGAGCATTGCTCAGATGCTGCTTTCACAATAATTTTTTTTACATTTTATATTGTGTCTGATATAGAAAGTTAAAAAAGGAGAATCATGGAAGCACCTGAAAAAAAAATTGTCACCATCGGTGGAGGAAGCGGACAATTTATTTTACTGTCCGGACTCAGAGAATTAGAAGATATTGATATTACAGCCATTGTTTCCATGGTAGACTCCGGCGGCAGCACCGGAAGACTTCGCGATGAACTGGGGATCCTCCCGCCTGGGGATATTTTAAAATGTATTCTTGCCTTATCCCCCTATCAAAATGCATGCCGCTCTATTTTACAAAAACGATTCAAAAAAGACCGCCGTTTATCTGGCCACAGTGCTGGAAATATGCTCTTAACCATGCTTT
>JAWSVH010000017.1:0-4550 GCA_033852015.1 Desulfobacula sp. | reverse complement strand
AACAAAACAGAACGCAGTTTGAAAACGTCCCTATCATAACAGAATCCCTCTTCAGCATGGACGGGGACCGTGCAGACCTGAATGCTCTGGTGGCACTTAAAAACCAGTACAATGCACTTCTTTATATTGACGAGGCCCACAGCGCAGGGCTATACGGGCCAGAAGGCCAGGGACTTTGCTATGAAGCTGGGCTTAGTGACCAGGTGGATATTGTGTTGGGAACCATGGGAAAAGCCCTGGCATCCCATGGCGCATATATCGTGACAAATCCCACCATCAAATCTTATTTGATCAACACGGCCAGATCCCTGATCTTTTCCACCGCCCTTCCACCGGTGGCGATTAGCTGGAACCTGTTTATCCTTGATCAGATGGCGTTGTTTGATAAAAAAAGAAAAAAACTGCAGGCCGTGTCTGGAAAATTCAGAACGGCCCTCACAGATACGGGACTGACAATTGCAGGAGATTCCCACATTATACCGGTGATAACCCATAGTAATAAAAAAACCGTAGAAATATCTGAACTCCTTTTTGAAAAAGGTTTTCTGGCCTTCCCCATTCGGCCACCTTCCGTGCCTGTGAATAACTCAAGAATCCGTTTCTCTATTACATCAGACATTGATTTTGAAGAAATTGAATCCATAGCAGCATTGATCAAACACCATATTTAAGGCCACAAACCATGACAACCCCCATATTTATCACTGGAATTGATACTGACATTGGTAAAACCATTGCCACAGGACTTATGGCAAGATATCTACACCAAAAAAACTTATCTGTCATCACCCAGAAAATGGTACAGACCGGATGCCAAAATATATCCGATGATATCCTGATCCATCGCAAACTGATGACTTGCGATCTGTTTAATGAAGACAAGACAGGTATCACCTGCCCCTACTTGTTTAAACATGCGGCATCCCCTCATCTGGCCGCGCAAATGGAAGGGCAAACCATAAATCCTAAAACTATTTTATCTGCCACAAACACACTGGCTAAAAATTTTTCCATCATCCTAATAGAAGGCGCTGGCGGGCTTTTTGTCCCTTTAAATTCCGATACAACCATCATCGATTATATTGAACAGCATGCATACCCTGTAATCCTTGTCAGCTCCTCAAAACTGGGTAGCATCAACCATACGCTTTTATCCATTGAAGCCTTGAAAACAAGAGGGCTGAATCTGTTAGGAATCGTATACAATCGATATCCTGAGAATGATAAAGCCATTGAAGAAGACTCTTTAAAACAGATGGCAAAATTCATGTTAAAATCCGGTTACAGCGATTGCACTGTTCAGATGGGAAAGGTTGATCTTGCCCAACCGATCTCTCCAAACTTTGGTCCTATTTTCGATCCGTTCCTACGTCAAAATGAACAATAAGAAATATTCTTGAAATCCTGTTCAATGATGGTAAAACAGTAAGCCAGAATAAAATTTGATTTAAAAGGAAAAATTAGAAGGATATGGGACCACACAAAGTCAGGCTGATGATGAAAGCAGAACGGGATATGGCCCAAAGAAGATTCCGCCGACAACGAAATAAAAATTATCTGGCAAAACCTGGCGTCCACGACTGTATCATCGTTTTAGACCGTCTTAAACCCTCCTACAATATTGGTAAAATTTTCAGAAGTGCCGAAGCCTTTGGAGCAAAACAAATCCACCTGGTAAATATCGAGTTCTTTGATCCCGCACCAGGCATGGGAGCGTTTAAATGGGTGCCCGCAGTCTTTCATAACACTTTTTTAGCCTGTTATACCCAACTGGTAAACCAAGGGTATACACCCTTTATTTTAGAACCCGGCAAAGGGTCGTCCATCATACAGTCCAAGTTACCTGCCAAAAGCGCATTTATCTTTGGTCACGAAGAATATGGTCTTAGTTTTGAACCCGATCTATACCCAAAAATCCAGCGCCTCACCATTCCTCAGTTTGGCAAATCCCAAAGTCTGAATGTCAGCGTGGCTGCCTCTATTATTTTATACGAATATATCAGACAACATGCCACAATTGATACCACCCTGATTGACAAGCCAACCCAAGGGATATAAAATTCCAGGCCAGAAACACTTAAGATAAAAAAAATAATACAAAGATAAGGACCGTATATATGAATACCCCAAAAATAATTGATCATATTGTCAAATGGCTGAATACTTACATTGATGCATCCACTTT
Organism: Desulfobacula sp.; assembly: GCA_033852015.1. Taxonomy (GTDB): domain Bacteria; phylum Desulfobacterota; class Desulfobacteria; order Desulfobacterales; family Desulfobacteraceae; genus Desulfobacula. The sequence continues at coordinate 2,365 of JAWSVH010000017.1, read as the reverse complement.
AAAAGGGTTTGTCATTGGCGTGTCCGGCGGTATTGATTCTGCTGTCACCTCAACCCTATGCGCCAAAACAGGAAAGCCCGTTTTGGCCTTAAACATGCCCATTTACCAGGCCAAAGATCAGGTCTCCCGATCTTCAGAACATATCGCCTGGCTGGAAAAAAACTTTGATAATGTAACCGGCAGCCAAATAGAACTTACCCCCATATTTGACCAGATAAAGTTAACTTTTCCAGATCAAATTCAAGATGGCCTAACCATGGCGAACACCCGGGCAAGACTGCGCATGCTCACCCTGTACACCTTTGCTTCGAACCATAAAATGCTCGTGGCCGGTACCGGCAACAAGGTGGAAGATTTTGGTGTGGGATTTTACACCAAATACGGGGATGGCGGGGTGGATTTATCTCCCATTGCGGATCTGTTTAAAACCGAAGTTTATGCCATTGGAAAACAATTGGGCATTATCAAAGAGATTTTAAATGCCGCACCGACAGATGGGCTTTGGGAAGATGAAAGGACCGATGAAAGCCAGATTGGTGCCTCCTATGAAGAGTTGGAATGGGCCATGCGGCACCTTAAAAATCCCCAAGAAAAGCCATTAAGTGAACGGCAAAAACAAGTGCTCTCCATTTACAATGGTTTTCATGCTGCCAACCAGCATAAAATGGATCCCATCCCGGTGTGTATGATCCCGGAAGATCTGAAAAACTGAAAAAAGAGCGAATTACTGCTTTAACAAAAATTTTATTATGACCAATTTTGACAATATATATAACCATTCTCAAAACTATGTTCCGTCATTTATTCTAATCCCTTTTTTTTCTCAATTCACGGCAAACAGAAACGTCCGACCCATACCGATACTGCTGAAATATGGCTAATTTTTTAAACTAAGAATGTTACATTGAGTTAGTTTTGAGCATAGCCGACCCAAGAATCCTATTTGGGTTACCTTGACGGAGCATTATGTGACAAGTTGTTACAGGTTCTGGCGAGCGTAACGGTAGCGGCGGGAACTGTCTGAGCGCAGCGAGTTTTTCCGCCGCAAGTGCAGTTCGGCATAGAGCCTGTCAAACAAATCACATCCAGCGACAAAAGGTGATCCTATCAGGACGGGTAGGATTTATTCATGAGAACCGCTATCGACATTATCTCCAGGAATCAAGGACTTCTTTTGCCCCTTTAATGGTGGTCTGGGCAATCATTTTTTGGGCATATGCTCTGGCATCTTTCATATTAAGGTTCATAATCATTTCCTGTACAATGGGCAGAAACTGGGGATCAACACTCAAGGTCCGGATACCCACCCCTAAAAGAAACGGGATATACTCTTTTTCATGGGCCATCTCTCCGCAAACGGAAATATCAATGCCATGTTTTATAGCCGTGGCACTTATTTTGCCAAGCCCCCGGTTTACCGCAGGATGATAGGGGATATAATGGTCCGCCACCATTTTATTGGCCCGGTCAGCCGCCAGCATATATTGAATAAAATCATTGGTACCCACGGAAAAAAAGTCGGCTTCCATGGCAAATTCATCAATTGTTTCCAACACTGACGGCAGCTCGATCATCATGCCAATGGCTACGCCGGAATTATATTCAATCTCTTCTTTTTCCAGTGCTTGCATACAATCAAGTACAATCTGTTTGGCCTCCAAAAACTCATCAACAGATGAAATCAGAGGGAACATGATTCTGACATTTTTTTTCCCGCTCGCCGCTCTCAACATCGCTCTAATCTGAAATTCAAAAATATCCTTATGCTTTAACGAAAACCGAATGGATCGCAACCCCAGTTCCGGATTATCTTCTTTATCAGAATCACTATAGGCCAGAGTCTTTTCCCCACCGGCATCCAGTGTTCTCACCGTCACCGGCAATTGTTTCATATCATCAAATAGTTTTTTATAAATAACATATTGTTCTGCTTCCGACGGGAATGTTGCCCGGATCAAAAACGGGAACTCTGTCCGGTACAAACCGACACCCTCTGCATTCATTTGCCGGGCAAGGGCCACCTCACTGAGCAGATTGATATTTGCCAATAAGGTGACCTGCTCATTATCCTTTGTCAGGGTCTTTTCTTTAATAGGATTTGTGCGAGAGATCTGTTTAACTTTCAGCTGAGTCTCAAATAGATCAAGGGTCTCTTTTTCCGGATTAATATAAATATTTCCCAACTCGCCATCCAATAATATCCGGGTATTTTCCGGAAGGACTAACAATTGGGACTCTTCTGCAATAATCAAAGGTAGCTGAAGTGACCGCGCAAGAATGGTCACATGGGAGGTTACCCCTCCACTGGCAAGGATAATTCCCCGAATCCCTGCTGAAACAAACTTAAGAATATCAGAAGGGAATA
>JAWSVH010000131.1:0-15490 GCA_033852015.1 Desulfobacula sp. | reverse complement strand
ACCGAATTTATGTTCCGGTTGTTCCCATCGAGCAACTTTTTACGAGGTTCAGCAGGCAGCAAAGACTTTGGATATTATCTGTCCTACCGATATTGGTTGCTATACCCTGGGCTTTTTACCACCCTTGAGTACCGGTGACTTTGTGATCTGTATGGGATCTTCGGTGAGCACGTCCTGTGGATTTAGTAAAGCTACAGATCAGAAAGTGGTCTCTTTTATCGGGGATTCTACTTTCTTTCATTCCGGGATAACCGGACTGGTCAATGCGGTATTTAACAATCATAACTTTACCCTGGTAATTCTTGAAAATGATATTACAGCCATGACCGGTCATCAGCCCCATCCCGGTGTGGATATGGAACGGTTTGGCCTGGATGGTCATAAGAAAATAGATATCGAAACACTGGTCAAGGCCATTGGTGTGGAGCAGGTTTCCATCATCAAGCCATTTAAGGTCAAAAAAAGTATTGAAGCAATTAAAGAAGCTTTAGATTTCAAAGGGGTGTCGGTGATTATTTCCCAGGAACCCTGTGCGTTGTACGCCAAGAGTCTTAAACTGCTTAAGCCAAGGGCGTTTAAAGTGTCGGATCGATGTGTAGATCATAAAGATTGTATTAATTCCATTGCCTGTCCCTCTTTTTATATTGAAGACGGGCGGGTAAAAATTGATGCACAAACCTGTGTGGGGTGCGCTTTGTGTGCACAGATCTGTCCTGAAAATGCGATTACTCCACTGAAAAAAAGTCTATAATATGAACATAAGGATATAAATATTAAGATGGAAACAACTCGATTAATTATGGTCGCTGTGGGTGGCCAGGGAAATCTTCTGGCATCTAAGGTGCTGGGTGAGGCGGCCTTGATTTCAGGCGTGCCTGTCCGAATGAGTGAGATTCATGGAATGGCTCAACGTGGAGGTGTGGTGGAGTCTGCTATTGTGTTTGGAGACGCAACATCCACTATTATTTCCGATGGTGAGGCTGATATTCTCATGGGGTTTGAGCCGGCGGAAACTTTAAGGGCGTTAAACCGGTGCAGTAAAAGAACACGGATTATAACGAATACAGCAACCTTGCCACCGTTTACAGTATCCATTGGTAAGGGTGTGTATCCTGAGGTAGAGACCATCAAATCACTTCTTAAAGAAAAATGTGCTAGCCTGGTGGCGATTGATGCCATGGCGCTGGCAAAGAAAGCCGGCAGTCCTATGAGTGTGAATATTGTGCTTTTAGGTGCCCTTGTTCAATCCGGTGGTCTTGGATTTACAAAAGAGAATGTGATTGAAGCCATTAAACGTAAAACAAAGGCTGCATTTTTGGACAAAAATCTTAAAGCCTTTGAACTGGGATACCAGGCAGCATCTGATTCTAACTGCTAAGCTTATAGAATAAATAAATCGTCCCATGCTGTTTTTCAGGCATGGGACGGGTTGTTTTAGATGCAGTTATATTTTTCTTCTGCGAAGTCCTACAAGGCTGATAATGCCGCTTGCCAGCAACCATGCTGTTGCTGGAACCGGGACAGAAGAGGTCTGCCCGGTGAGAATGGAAGATATATATATTGGCTCTCCATCTCCATCCACGCCATTTTGTTGATAGACAATGGCAGAAAATGCTGACTGCATTTCGGATGTGCTCCCGAAAAAGCCAGTATAGGTGCCGGGTAAGAGAACACTAGAGGGTAATTCAGGCGGTCCACCCATTCCAACTTGATCGAAAAAATATCCGAATGCAAAGCTTTCATCCGATGTTGGCAGCGCATCGAAAAAAGAAAGTGCTTCATGGCCATCGGAGGTAATGAAGTCGGGAGGGTTTTGTCCTTCCTGGTGAAAATATCCCCATTTAGAATTATTAATCAGGAGAACTTTACTTGTCCATGTTTCAATCATGCCTTCTGCAGCCCCTTGGGTATGATCGGTTGATGCAATGTTTATTTCTGTACCGCTCGCCCAGTCGTTGGTTACTGCAAATCCGGCAAGATAGTATCCGTCTTCGACAGTCACCGTGAATTGCACACTGCCAGATCCTGCGTCAGTTTCCACGATGGTTACGGAGGGGAGGGCGGTGGCGGCCATTGCGCTGCCCATGCCCCAGACCATTAATAATAAAAAAAGTGTAAGTGTTTTTTTGATGTGTTTCAAAAAATATCTCCTTTATTGTGGATCAAATAATTTTAATTCCCCCCTGGATTTCGTTTTTAATGGGGGTACCATCTGTCTTGTTTTTAAAGCCACTTTTTAAAAGCTTGCAAAATATGTTCCTGATTTTGTAAGCTTTTATGAAAAAAAGAGCAGGAATTCTTGAAAAGGGCAGATACCGCGGAAAGCCACAAATTAGTGACTTTAATTTAATTTATGAATACGATTCATTTTTATTTATATGTCTAAAATTGGGTAAAATATCTATAAAATCAGAAGGTTAATGTAATAATTTGGGCAAATTTTTTCCTAAGGGATTCCCTTAGTTTTTACTTGAACTGATTTGGAGTAACGGGTGTTTTATTGGGGAAAAAGTATGGGGTGTTTGCCATTGCCTTGAATTTATAAAACAAAGTGTGATAAAAGCTATTAAACAAAAGATATTGAGTTTTTTTTAGAATAGCAAATAGCAATGTCTGTCATCTTGGTCTATCTGTATCCGTCATGATCAGTGGAAGTTGATCGGCTAATTGAGAACAGGGGGGGGGAATGGCAAGAAATTTAAACATCCAGGTGATTAACGGTCCTAACTTGAATATGCTGGGAAAAAGAGAGCCTGAAATTTATGGGGCACATACGCTTGAACAGATTAATCTTGATCTTGAAAAAGCAGCGATTCCTCTGGGAGCAGGATTAAAATTTTTTCAGTCTAATCATGAAGGTGCTATTGTAGATAAAGTTCATGAGTTGTTTGAAAACAATATTGATGGAATTATTATTAATCCTGGTGCCTTTACCCATACCAGCGTGGCATTGCGGGATGCATTGCTTCTGGTCTCTTGCCCGTTGGTTGAAATCCACTTGTCTAATATTTATAAAAGAGAAGACTTTCGGCATAAATCCATGCTCGCGGATATTGTCACCGGTCAGATTGCAGGCTTCGGGCATTATGGATATCACATGGCATTGAGTGCCATTGTAAATATCATCAATGAATCCTGATCTGCTTATTCTATGTGCAACACCTCTTGAGGTGTCGCATTTTCTTGTTTTGTGTCCTGAACATTCAAGCCATGTGACAAAGGCCGGGCACAAATTTTTTTCAGGAAAGATAGGAACCCATTTTTATGATCTTTTGATAACAGGGCCGGGTGTTTTTAATGCAGTGTCTGCATTTACAAATTATTTGAATCAGTTTGTTCCCGGTATGGTGGTTGCCACTGGTATTGCCGGTGTTTTTAAACAGGCTGGATTTCATATCGGTGATATCGGGCTTGCCACACATGATCATTATATCCATACCGGCATTCAAACAGAGAACATAAAAAATGATCCTTTGCCCTTTGATTTGATTGAGCAGCACCCTTTGACACGCCAGGGTCTATACCCTTTTGATAAAGAGAAAGTAGAGAACTATCAAAAAAAAATATCCCAAAAATATTCAGGGGAAGATTCAATGAATATTTTTAAAGGTCCGTTTATTACGGTGTCCACCATTACGTCATCTTTAGATTATGCAGATCAGCTGTATTTAGAATTCGGCGCAGTGATGGAAGCCATGGAAGGAGCAGCCTGTGCTCATGTTGCAGCCTGCCATGATTTGCCCATTATCGAGATTCGGGCAGCTTCAAATTTTGTAGGCGAACGGGATAAATCAAAGTGGGATATGGATGTGGCAGTTAAGAATCTGGGTCAGGTTTTGTCTTTAATTTGAGATTGGTTTTGACGGGTTGAAATTAATTCTTTCGATTTGAAAAGAATAGTTCAAAAAACGAAGATTATTACAGGTGGAGGAAATATGGGAAATGCTGAGCTGATGAAATTTTTTGAACAGCAATATAAAGAGATGGTGCAGTTTGATAAACATATGGGTATGGAACTGACAGTGGAATCTCCTGGAAATGTGTCTTATGCCCTCAAGGTAAAAGAACAGCATCTGACGGCTCCTGATTCTGCCCATGGCGGCGTGGCTGCTGCTATGATGGATGCAACTTTGGGGGTTGCTGCCCTGTCTTATGCCGTGACAAATGGAAACTTGTGTGCAACGGTTGAATTTAAAATAAACTATCTGAGACAGGCCCGGCCGGGAACCACTTTGGTATCCCAGGGTAAAGTGAAAAATATAGGTAAACGCCTGGTTGTGTCCCAGGCAGATATCATAGAAAAAGAGACGGGTGATCTGATTGCAACCGGTCTGGGAACGTTTACCCAATATCCGGCAGACAAAAGAGAGCATTATCTTCAGGCGGCTGCTATGGGTTCACCAGACAACGGTGTCTAAGTATGAAGTTTCTTGATTCACATTGCCATCTGCATGATTCAAGAATTGTTTCAGATATTGAAGGCATAGTTGAACGGGCACGATTGGTCAATATTCAGTATATGGTGTCTTGTGCCACGATGGAAGATAACTTTGAGCTTACCGCCCAATTGTCTGAAAAATTTGACGCTGTTTTACCCTGTTTTGGGCTCCATCCCTGGTTTATTCATCTGCGATCCAAACAGTGGAAGGCGTGTCTGGAAAAATATCTTGTGGCATATCCATCCGGTATTGGTGAGACCGGGCTTGATTTTACAGATAAATCCTGGAACAGAGATGATCAGATTAAGGTGTTTGAGCATCATTTGAAATTGTCCATAGAGTTGAAAAGGCCGATTAATATTCATATTCGAAATGCCTGGGATGCCTTTAATCATGTTTTAAAAAAAACTGGCAAATTGCCAGTTCCCGGCCTGATACATTCTTATTCCGGATCTGCGGACATGGTGCCGATTTTTGAAAGATACAATCTGTATATTTCTTTTTCAGGATCAGTGACCCATCCTTTGGCCAAAAAAGTGGTGAAAGCTTTGAAAATAGTGTCAAAAGACAAGTTTGTTCTGGAAACAGATACGCCTGATATATATCCGTATTTGGATGAGCCAGACAATAAACACCTGAATGAACCAAAAAATCTGCCAGCCATTGCACATATTGCATCAAGAAGGGTCGCATCTGGCCGGATCGGCATTTCAGAACAAAAATTTGTAGCACACGCATATGAAAATGCAAAAACTTTATTTCATCCTCTGTTGAAAGGAAGAAAGGAATTATAATGGATCAATTTTCAAGAACCCGGCAACTTTTAGGGAGCAGGGGTATGGAAAAGATTGCAAATGCCACAGTGGCTGTTTTCGGGCTGGGTGCTGTGGGATCTTTTGCAACAGAATCTTTGGCCCGAACCGGAGTGGGCAGTCTGCATCTTATCGATTTTGATACGGTGGATGCATCCAATATTAATCGTCAGCTGTTTGCGCTTCATTCTACTATTGGTAAAAAAAAAGCTATAATTGCTAAAGAACGGGTTGAAGATATTCATCCCGGATGCAAAATTGTTACCCATGATTCATTTGTAAATGCAGATAGTTTAGCCGGTTTGTTGTCTAAAAAGTTTGATGTGGTGGTGGATGCCATAGACGGCTTAAACTCAAAGGTAAATCTGATTGTGGAGGCAAGGGCGTTGGATCTTGCTGTGGTGTCCAGCATGGGGGCCGGGGGCAGAACCGATATCTCCATGATTAAAACAGGAGATATCAGTCAGACCAGTGTTTGTCCCCTCGCAAGGGTGGTTCGCCAGCGGCTTCACCGTCGAGGTCTGTATGAAGGGGTAAGAGCCGTGTATTCCATTGAAAAACCATTGAATAAGCAACCCTACAATCCTGAAGATGCGGTTGATGTACTCAAAGATCATGGCCGTAAAAGACCTCCCATCGGAACGGTCTCCTGGGTACCCGGTATTTTTGGTTTGATGATTGCAAGCCAGGTGGTGGATATTCTTGTGCAAGATCGTTAATTAAAGCCCTATTTTAATTTTTTGGGTTTTGTTCTGTTTTTTCCCTTTTTTTTGTGTTTATAAGGGGTGCCTGCCGGGACTTGATTCGGTTTTTTTACTTGTTTCTTTGCTTGTTTTTTTATTAGGTGGACTGTTTTCTTATCCTTTTTATGATCGTAAATATAAGTGCCGGCACTAACGATTGTGGAGCATGTAAAAAAGAGTATAAGAATCGATATTAAAATGGTCAGGCCATGTTTTTTTTTTTGTTTCAAAGTGATTCTCCTTTTATTCTAAACTTCCAAAACTGCTTTGGGAGTTTACGGCTGCTGACTCTACGCCCATTTGAACTGCAAAATCTGTAAAACTGACAAGTTTTTGAGTCCCATAATCTCCAATATCACCGAAAACATGAAGCCCTATTTCACTTCGATCTGATTGGGACCCAAAAGAGGCCCCATCAGGGGAGGTGAATCTGCTGGTCCTGATGGTATAGCTGTTTTTCAATATAACGCCTTGGGCCATAGGGTTCACGATCCAATAATTTGTTGATGTGTTTGCTTTAACCGGGGCGTCAGCCACTGAAACATTATCAACCAGGGTAAAAGCATCGGCTTCATCACAGGTGATGCTCAATGGTCCGTTAGGGCACTCGCTCCAATTGAGGATGTCAAAAACAGGCCACTTGATCGGGTTTGATCCCATGCAAAAAGTGGGGTTATATTCATTTCGAATGGTATTGTTATATAGTTTATCTGGAACTCCCGGGTTTGATATTGATGCATTTCCATAATAGATTTCAATTTCATTTAGCTTGACAGCATTAATGCGTTTTTCCCGAACCCTTACAAACAAGGTGGATAAATCCTTTGGAGTTTTATTACTGGCTTTTACAATATTGGGGTCATCTGTAATATCTTTGTAGGCAATCCATTTTTTATGTTGGGCGACTCCCTGGACATATTGTTCCCATAACACCAGCAGCAGCCGGTCATTTTTTTCCTGTGTGCCGTGAAAATTCGGTTTGATTGTATCCGGTATCATGTCGTTATAGGTGTTTAAACTGGGATCATAACGGACAAAGGAAATGCCATAACCGGCATATCTTCCGGGTACCGGCTGATGCCATCGAAAGTTAATACCTGATGCACTATAATTTAGTTGGTCTCCCCAGACGGTTTTAACCTGTATGGTATAGTTTAAAAATTTATGGGTGTTGGCCCACTTGGTGGAAATTTCAGGATTTTTGGATAAGGCTAACATATGACCGCCGATTTTATTTAAAGGATAACCTAAAAATACTATGGTGCCGTTATCTCCGACAGCATAGATTCCGGTCGTGTCACTGCCCCAGATGGAGTTTAAATCTTCAGTGGTGACGTCTGCTGTGGGTACCAGTTCAAACCCATCCCCTTTGTTATAGAGAATGGTGCCGTTATCCCCGATCACATAAAAGTCATCGGCGCTGTTGCCATAAACGCCGTTGAGATTGGCACTTGTGGGGATATCTGCTGAGTCAAATTTTATCCATTGGCCCTGCCAGGAATCTGCCCATTGGGGCCTTTCCCATCTTCTATTCCTTCGGCTGCCCACCCATTGGTAGCTATAATTGAGTGCATCCCCACTGGTGTTGTGATAAATGGATCCTGAATCTCCCACAGCGTAAATATCATCAAAAGCACTTCCCCAGATTCCTCTTAATGGAGTGTCTGCAATAATGACTGCCGGGGGGTAAAATTCGTGCATAATGATGCCATCCCCATTGTTTGCACCGCCGGAGAATTCACCGACCATAATATTCTGGAAAGAGTTATTCGGTGAGTATGGATAGTTGTGTTCAATGGCCCATAAGCACCTGAAATTGGCATGTCCGTCAAACTCATTGATATACCAGTTATAGTTGTCAAGCGTTCCTGCGGTATCGGGTGAATCCCAGTTATAGGGATTGGTGCCGGCCTCGCCGTAGCCATCAAAATGCCCCCAGCTGGTCCCAAAGGCCGCATAGATATCATAATTTTGTCCATGGGTGGCACGAACCCATCCAGCACCTGCTTCATTGATCAAGGTTTCGCCATTGTCTCCGGCCACAAAAATATTCTCCGGGTCACTGGGGGACAATAACTTGTCTTTTGGCAGGCCCCAGATAGCATTTAAATCTTGAGTGCTATCGCTGGTCATGGTGGAAAATGCAGTACCGTCCCAGTGGATAATGGTCCCGTCATCGCCGACAAAATAAATATTGTCTGCAGCGTTTCCCCAGAGGCCGTTGAGGTTTTTTGTTCTGACCGATTCGGGCAGTCTTTCTTTATCAATGACCTCGGCCATATATCCTTGATCCTGAATAATTTGGGAAAAATTTTGAAAGGTGATATAATTTTTGCTGTTACAGTCCTCACCGAATTCAGTTTGAACCTCAAGTGTGGTAATGGTTTTTTTCTCAGATTCCGGGATTGAATCGTCCGGATCAAATTCCCAGTTAGGAAGCCTGGTGTGTCCATCTTCTTCATCATTGAATATGTCTGGTTGTGAGGGACCTTCTCCCCCAAGATCAAGTGGTTCAGGTGTGTCTGCCGGGATTTGAATTTCATCGGTTAAGAAAACATTGAGCCCAAGCCCCATGTCAGCGGCAATATCGCCTGAGCCTAAACTGCCTGTGGAACTGATTAAGGCCTGTTTTTTTACTACAATAAAAGAGGCGTTATTTATGGTCAGGGGCAGTTGGTCATCTTCAATGGGTGTAATTCCTGTCAGAAGAACAGAACCTGTTCTTCTTTCTTTATATTTGTATATTCCCAGAGACTGGGTTCTATCTTTAAAAATTTCGATCAGCCCGTTGCGTCTGGGAAAAAGATTTAACCATTCTTGGTTTGGATCTGACATGGTTATGGTTTCGTTCAGGTTAATTGTCTGGGACGGAGACGGTTGCGGGGAAAATGCCAGCTGAACGCTGGTGTTTCGGGGTAGGGTGACAGATCTGTCAAGCGTTATGCTCAATAGGTCCGGGTTGAGTTCTGTACCCAAAGTGCTGGTGCTGTTTGAAAAATCATAAAAGTCATCATTTATTTTTACGGTTCCGGCTGCGGGCAGGGCAGACTGGAAATCGTCCGGGAAGTTGCCTAAAAGTCTTAATGGCAATATTGTGGTATTGCTGACATCTGACCGGGTGACAAACCAATAGGGCCGAACATTTAATTGAAAACTACCATCATCGTTGAGCAGAGTGACCTGCTCCCCGTTAAGGGTTTCCAGCCGGTCAAATTTGTCTGACAGATTTCCGGCAGAAATATATTCTCCGGCAGCATATCTGAATCCTGCCTGGGCGAGATTTGTGGCCCGAAGTTTGATGTTGTATTCTGATCTTTGAAGACTTGAGGTGCTGAACATCATTACAATACCAACCCCTAAAGAAATCAATACAAGCATTGCCAGAACGGTAATTAAAATGGAGCCGTTTTGGGATAATTTTATTTTAAAATGCATGATCGTTTTCTCCTTTGTCAAAGGGCAATCGGTATCAGGTCGGACCGTTTACCATCTCATTGTAGAATGGATTTATTTGTATGGTAAATGTTTTAGTTGTGTTTTCTATGGCCACGATGATCTGTATACTAATTATGGATAAACCGGTGAGGCGGTTGTCAGCAGGGAGGAGCCACGCATCGCCGTCCACATCCACAAATTCCAGGGAAAAGGCATTGATATTATTAATTAAAATAGAGCCTGTACCTTCATTAGGAATGGAATTGCCGCGAATCAGTTTGATATTACTGCCCACCAGTGCAATTCCAAAGCGTTGTCCATCTCTTTGATATCGAATGGAGTCGGCTGAGATTTCAAAAATGGAGTCGATATTTTTGATCTCTTTGATGAGCCGTTCCATGGCAATATTTGTTTTCTGGTAGGTTTCGATATTGGCACGGGTTAACATAAATCCGTTGGCAGCATAGACAAGAAAAGAGCTGGCACCAAACCCAATTAAAGCCACAATCGTAAGGGATACGATAAGCTCAATAAGGGTGAAGCCACGGTTATTTCCTGTTTTTTTCATGCAAAAAGTCACGGTTAATTCCCTATGATAGAGACCATTTTACTATTATTTCTCTGGGCGGTTATTTTTACATACATGGTGGCCCCGGTTGCAGCAGTTTCTGTAACCTGTCTGTCGGCATCGGGATTACTAAAATTTATGAATGCCCCCTGTACGCCTGGACTGGACAGGCCGGTTATTGTTGATGACAGATCGGAGCTGACATAAAAGTTGATATTTTGAGCTGAATTTTGTTCTAGCCTGGTTCTGTAATCGGCGTTTACAATCTCAATGGACTGGAAAATATCAAAATTGTCATCAAGAACTTCCAATGGATCCTGGCTGTGCATCAGGCCGGATTCTAAAAAGGAGAGCATTATCAATGCCGCAATACTGACCATAACAACACCGATAATGACTTCTACAAGTGTAAACCCTTTTTGGCTGCTATGTTGGTTTTTAGTATAGCTCATCGGATAAATCCTGTCTCTCCGGTCACGGTGATTATTTGAGAATTTGCCGCAGCATCTGTTAACCGGATGATGACATCATCGGTCAAACGATTTATTCCAGCTGAATCTTCGATGGGGTCCAAAAAGGTGATGGCAGTACCTGCCAGCCAGAAGGGTACGCCCATGTCATCGAATATCAGGGTGAATCGAGCTTGAGCCGTGTTGTCGACGGTTATTGGACTGATACCAACATTGACCTGACTTGTTTGTATCCGATCATTATTGGAGTTTGTTGGACTTGCTTCAGCCCCGAAGGGAAGTTCTATATTTGTAGTCCATTCGCAGTTGTCACCTGTATTGCATTGAAATATCCAATATTCGTCCAGGCCGGCGTCAAAGCGAATTCCCCAAACAGTGTTTGCACGTTGCATGGCCTTTGACTGGGCATATCGGATATGGGTTTTTAATGCAGCCTGGGTGGAGAGAAGGTCAGTGTTGTCTATCGTTATTCTGTTGGCTGCAAATATGGAGAGGATGCCAACAATAACTAAAACAGCAATGATTTCAATTAAGGTAAAACCCTTATGGTTACGAAAAAGTTTAATCCCCGGCATTGTTTATCCAAAACCTTGATTTATAAACTAAAAAGTCCATGGGTTTGCTTTATGCCTGTTTAAAGGAAAACCCACCCATGGACTTTATTATGTATCGTATAGAGTTAAATTAGCATTTGTCAGGCCATTTAAAAGCCTGTTTTTATTAGAATCGCTCTGGTTTTGTTTGCTATACTTTCAGCTGTGTTAACTGTGATAGAGTACGTGCCGTCTGTGATTCCAGTGTCACCTCCATTGACAGCCCATCCTTGAGGAGTTGATTCAAATGTGGCCAAAAGAGTCGTACCATCTGCTATTACGGTATGGCCAGTGGGCTCGAGAAGGCCGTTGGCAAAGTTCATGGATGCTCCTGAATTTGCAGCACCCCATACTCCTTCAGCGGCTTTTTCGGCGGCCTTTGTTTGAAGCGCTGTATATTTAGGAACTGCGACAACGGCTAAAAGACCCAATATAACCAATACCGCAATAATTTCGATTAATGTGAATCCTTTTTGATTGTTAATCATCAAATTTCTTTTCTGCTTCATCATGTTCTCTCTCCTTTAGTGAGTATCAATAATTACTTAAATATTACTTAATATGTTTAATTTTTAAATGAAAGAGCAAAATCTGTGCCGGGCGGGAAATTTTCTATTATTTCTTTAGTTTCCCTAAATTTTAAGTAATTTATTTCCCAAACATGGTTTAAATAGCCATTTTACGTTTCATCCCATAACATATTTTGTTGCGCTACTTTACCATTTTTGTCAAATCCCACATGGGCAGATAGATGGCCAGGGCAAAAAAACCGACCACAGCAGCCAGGCCAATGGTCAGGATGGGGGCAATGGCATCTGATAGTGCCTTTGTGCTGTATTCGACTTCTGAATCATAGTGGTTTGCAATCTCCTGAAGCATGTTGTCAAGATCTCCGGATTCTTCGCCAATGGCAACCATGTTGACCACCATGGGGGTGAAATATTTGGCCTGTTTTAAGGGTCTTGAAATTCCCCGGCCTTCTGTGAGAAGTTCTTTGATTCGTTTAAATTCCCGGGTAATCGCGGCATTTGAAATGGTATGGGACAGGATATCCATGGATTCGAGAACGGTTATGCCGCTGGATTGGAGAATGGAGAAAATACTGGCAAATCTGGACATGGCGGTTTTAACAATTAAAGGCCCGATTAAGGGGATTTTCATCAACGTTTTATCTCTGAAATATTTACCCGCCTCTGTCTGGAAAAATTTGAACAAAAATATAAAAGTCAAACAAAGACCAATGAGCAATATATACCAGTAATCATGGAGAAAGTTATACATACCCATGCAGATTCTTGTGGGAAGGGGCAGATCAAGTTTTAATTTTTCAAAAATATCAATAAATTTGGGGATAATGACGGTGAGCAAAAAGAAAAAAGCGCTGCACAGCATGAACAGGACAATGGCTGGATATCTTAAGGCAGCTTTTATTTCAGAGTTCACTTTATGTTCATGTTCGATAATATAGATCAGCCGCTCTAACACATTGGGAACAGACCCTGAGGATTCTCCGGCCTGAATCATGGAACAATACAGTGGAGAAAACACATGGCTTTGTTTTAAGAATGTCTGATGCATGGAGGCGCCGCTTTTTATATCATCGGACATTTGATTCAGGCAGGCTTTTAATTTTTTGTTTTCTGTCTGTGCTTCCATAATCTGGAGAATTTGGACCATGGAAACGCCGGCTTTGAAAAGTGTTTTAAACTGTTTGGTAAAAAGAATAATTTCTCTGGGTTTGACAGGGGTTAGTTTTTGGTTAAGGTTGGCAAAAAAGCTACCAGATCCTTTAGCCGTTCCTGATTTTTTCTTCACAGATTCAGGAATGTGTCCCCGGGCCGTAATGATGTCTAAAACGGCTTCTTTTGAATCGGCGTCTATTTCGCCTGAAACTTCATTGCCGTTTTCATTATATGCTTTGTAATAATATAGTCCCATAGTGTTACATCATTACTGCCGAAGCAGCCTCTTCAATGCTTGTGATGCCTTGAACTATTTTTTGAGCGGCATCCATTTTCAAAGTGGTCAATTGGCCGGATTTTACACAGGCTTTGGTTATTTGTTGGGCAGAAAGTCCATTGATGATCATTTCCTGAACGCTGCTATCTACATGCAGGACTTCATAGATACCCGCCCGTCCGATATATCCGGTATTTTTACACTGAAAACATCCTTTACCTTTTACAAATTGGGCATCCTGGACATCTTCAAGATCCCAGTACTTAAGAATTTCAGCAGTGGGTTTATACTGTTCTTTGCAGTTTGGACAGACTTTTCGAACCAGTCTTTGTGCAATGGAGATGAGTATGACAGATGAGATCATAAAGGGTTCAATCCCCATGTCAATAAACCGGGTGATGGCCCCTGCAGCATCATTGGTATGAACGGTACTTAAAACCATATGACCGGTGAGAGCGGCTTGTACCGCTACTCCTGCGGTTTCCGAATCCCTGATTTCTCCCACCATGATCACGTCAGGGTCCTGTCGGAGTATGGATCTTAAGCCGCTTGCAAAGGTCATCCCGGCTTTTCTATTCAGCTGGGCCTGCCGGATATGTTCCATCCGGTATTCAACTGGATCTTCCAGTGTAATTATATTGGTATCAGGGGTGTTGATGGTCTTGAGCATGGAAAACAAAGAGGTACTTTTGCCGCTGCCTGTAGGGCCGGTACATAGAATCATGCCATAGGGCATGTGGATCATTTTTTTTATGAGGTCCTGATCCCTTTTGGAGACCCCTAAATTTTCAAGGCTGTAAATACCAGAGCTTGTGTCAAGGAGTCTTAAAACGACGTTTTCCCCATAAACTGTAGGGATAGTGGAGACTCTTATATTGATTTCTCTTGAACTGACAAAAACAGTGAAGCGTCCGTCCTGGGGAATTCGAGATACAGAAATATCAAGGTTGGAAAGAATTTTTAACCGGGAAACCATGGATAAAAATAGTTTCTTCGGGGGGGCCGGCACATGGTGGAGCCTGCCATCCACTCTGAAACGGATTTCAATTTTATCTTTTTCGGGGCTGATATGGATATCGCTTGCACCTTCTTGAACCGCCTGGGTTAAAATGGAGTTTACAAGTCGGATGACAGGGGCTTCTTCTGCCATATCCTGCAGCGATGTGAGAGAAGAATCCTCGGCAGATGCGGCGTCTTCTTCTACAACATCCATACCTTCCATTTCCTGGATGTTTTCCATCATCCCGTCTTTTCCAGCATAGGTGCCATATATGGTGGAGATCAGGAGTTTAAAATCCTGCTCGGTACAGATGACGGGTTCCACCTCCATATCTGTCAGGATTTCAATGTTGTCAAGAGCGGTAATATCTAATGGATCAATCATTGCTACGGTTAGCATGCCGCCTTTTTGAGCGATGGGGGCGGTCTGGTATTTGTTCGCTGTGTCTATATCAATATGTTTCGATAGTGCTGTTGTTGTCGGAAATTCATTGGGACTGTATTTTTGGATTTTAACCTGTTCAGAGATAAAATCTACAATTTCATTCTCATTTACAAATCCTTCCCGAACCATATACTGGCCCAGTTTCATCCCGCTATCTCGATATCCGGCCAATGCTTTTTCGAGCTGAGATTTTTCAATAATACCGGCTTCAAGCAGCATCTCACCTAATTTTTTACGCTTTTTCAAAATAGTATCCTTTTGTCCTTGTTCTGAACCTTCATTCTTTTCCTATATTTGAAGCAATAGATGATATCCTGATGCAGGTTGACTGATCAATATGGACATATTTCTCTTTAAATAAGGTTGCGCTGTCTAAGGTTTTATAGGATCGGTTAATAACAACATGATATGTGAATTCATTTGAATATGGGCTCTGTGATGGGAAGACCCTAACTGTGTAAGCTCTGTTTTCCAATTGTCTTGCTGAATTATAGGCCTGACCAAAAGATAGATTTTCTGATAGAATAATGCAGTAGTGATTTGGGTTCCATCCATTTAAAAAATCGGTTATCGCCGGGAATCTTAAAGGCATTCCCACCGTAAGGATGTTGGGATTTGTAATATTTTTATTATTTTTTAATAAGAGAGTCAATTTTTTTTTGTCAAATGTTCCATATATGTGTTCGCTTATTTTTGAAAGCGTTTCATTTCGGGGAACCGTAATACTGCCATAAAAATCAGGTATTTTTATTGTTTTATTGAATTGGCTATTCGGGGGCGGTGGTGTTTTTTTTAAAAATATGATTTCTTTGTTTACGGTCGTTTGAGATGTTGTCGCATCCGGTTTGATTTGATTGGGCTTTGTCTGGGGTAGTTTTGTTGGATTGAATTTAACCGGATTGAATTTAACTGGATCGGGTTTAAACAGGGGCGGTTTTTTGGAAGTTTTTGGGGTCAAGTCAGGTTTTATTGTATCAGGCTCTGCTATAGTTGACACGGTTGATCCAGATATTTCGGGTACGGTTGT
>JAWSVH010000308.1:0-1194 GCA_033852015.1 Desulfobacula sp. | reverse complement strand
GTGATATTGAAGGAACCATTATTCTTAAACCTGAATATGAAGATGGACTTAATGATATCGATGGTTTTTCTCATATCATCCTTTTATTTTTGTTCCATCGTTCAAAAGGGTTTGATCTTATGGTTCAACCATTTTTAGATGATCAAAAAAGAGGGCTGTTTTCCACCCGGGCGCCCAGAAGACCCAACCCAATTGGGTTATCCATTGTTCGGACAGTGAAAAGAAACGGGCCACAATTAATTATTAAAGACATTGATGTATTGAATGACACTCCACTAATTGATATCAAACCGTATGTGCCACAATTTGATTTAAAAGAGAATATTCGGTCAGGATGGCTTGAAAAAAATCAGGCAAAAGCGGTTGTTGCAAAGTCTGATGACCGTTTTATAGAGTCATAGCTGGTTGGCAAAAATATATACGTAGATTAAGGATCGTCTTCTAACCATGAAATATCAGTTTAACCGTAGAGAATTTGCAGGATCTTTAGGAGATTTGGGCACCATTCTTCCCATTGCTATTGGTATGATTTTGGTTAACGGTTTGAATCCAGCCGGTCTGTTTTTATCTGTGGGCCTGTTTTATATATTGACAGGTTTATATTATGGAGTGACGGTTTCGGTGCAGCCCATGAAAGTTATTGGTGCCTATTCTATTGCAACGGCAATGGGTTCCGGCCAGATTCTGGCGGCCTCTCTTTTGATGGGGATTATACTGCTGGTGCTGGGGATAACCGGGGTTATTGATATCATTGGAAAGCATACGCCTAAATCGGTAATTCGGGGGGTTCAGCTTTCAACCGGCATATTGCTCATGGCCAAAGGTGTAAACATGATCATGGGAACCTCTAAACTTCAATTGCTGGGACAAATGGCGGAACCCTACTTGCGAGTGCAGTCTTTGGGGTCGGTCCCTGTGGGGCTTTTGATTGGAATTATCGGTGGGTTTCTCACCTTGTTTTTACTGGACAATAAAAAAGTACCAGCAGGTCTTGTGGTGATCATTCTCGGGTTGATTATCGGCCTGGTACTAGGAACAGGAGAAGGGCTGGACCATTTGGCCTTTGGGTTTTATCTGCCGCAATGGATGCCGTTTGATATTCCTGTAAGGGCAGACTTTATGATCGCCCTGTTTATTCTTGTTTTTACTCAGTTGCCCATGACGGTTGGAAATGCGGTTATTGCCAATGCTGAT
>JAWSVH010000307.1:0-652 GCA_033852015.1 Desulfobacula sp. | reverse complement strand
CAATCTGACCACCGATGCTAGTTCAGATATTAAATATTGGCATGTTTGCAAAGTTATGGGGCGGGTTGCAAGCCACTTGACTTTAGAATGCGCTTTTCAGACCCATGCGAATCTATCGCTTATTGGAGAGGAACTTGCAGACTACACAGACCATAAGCGAGTGAAAAAAGCCAAAGAGAACAATACCATTGATTATACAGCATATGGAATGACCTTGAGGCATCTGTCACGCTTGATCTGTGACACCATTGTCAGACGGGCAGCAGCAGGAAAAAACTTTGGTGTAATAATTATCCCGGAGGGGATTCTTGATTTTATAAATGAGATTCAAATTTTTATCATTAAGCTTAATACCATTATTGCAGAGTACAATAATATTCATGATAATGATTTTCATTATTCACTTCCTTTGCTGCACGATAAACTTGAATATTTGCGGCGGCTGTCACGGGATCTGGGAAATGATGGTCGATTTCCTATCTGGAATTTACGTGATGATGATCTGTTTAGCCAGTTGCCTTCATTTTTCCAGGAAGGGCTGCTGGTGGAAAGAGATACCCACGGTAATTTTCAGTTTTCCCAGGTGAAAACAGAAAAAAATGTCATGGATATGGTAACAGAGTATTTAGACATACTGAAAGAAAAAGGTAAG
>JAWSVH010000130.1:0-4818 GCA_033852015.1 Desulfobacula sp. | reverse complement strand
CATACATGTTAAGATTTTTTAGAGCCGACAAGGTCTTCTTCTGTCAGCTCAGCTACTAAACCTGCCCTTTCAAAAGCTCTGTGAATGCGCCTTTTGCTTTCAGTGGCCTTTAAAAGGAAAATTTCTTCTCTACATTTCATAAACGCGTTAAACGATGCCAGAGCAATGGTATCCACTACGGCATCAAATTCTTTACCCAAAGTGTCATCAAGAATTTTTTGTCCAATCTTTTTTAAGGCAAAAACAAAACTGACGGCTTCTGCTGCAGAAAATGATTGAACTGCACGGATACGAATAATCGGGTCCAGAGTTTTTTCAAGCATCTCCTGGTTGAAGTCTTCAGTAATTAGATTGATGACATCTTCAATGGTTTCATGGGTGACGGCACCTACAGGGTTGTCAAACCGGTTGGAATCTTTGCCCAGGATTTTGGCAGCCTGTGCAGGGTAGGTATCAATGGTTGCGTTGAACCATTCTTTTATGAATACGTTTTTGTTTTTTTTAACTGTCTGTTTTAAGTGCATATTGTTTCAAACAACTTTATACTAAAATATAAAATTCCCCTTAAATTATTGTTAGAAGGATATAAACTTCCTTCAATTTTATGTCAAGGAAAAATGCGTTGAAAATGTTCAAGCTATCATAGTTCTTAAGGCTTTCCATGTCAGGAATTTGGTCTTGAAAAGATTTTTTTGTTGAATAATTAATATCATTAATTTAAGACAAGTGTAAAATAGGGTAAATTAAAATTTTGAACTTAATGATTTTATGAGAAAAAGGATGCCATGAGAAAGTGTTTGCTTTTGATTTTTGGGTTGATCTTAGTTAGTAGTTCAGTAATGGCTGAGCCGTCAGGTTATGGCGTGTCTTTTGGGTATGGAGAGGCTGACTCTAATATAGATATTTATCGTGTGGGTTTGAAAAAAGATTTCCCTGCTAAATGGTTTAAAACGAGATTTGGATACTTGTCCGGTTATTTTGAGTTATCTTACAATCATTGGGAATATAATAATCAAGATATTAATGCGGTGGCATTTTCCCCTGTGTTTGCCTATTATTTCGGTAAAGAATCCAATCTAATCAGGCCTTATATAGAAGGAGGGATTGGAGTTGCCTATCTTGATGAATACTTTATCGCAGATCGAAATCTTTCCAGTAATTTACAGTTTGAAGATAGAATCGGTGCAGGTGTTCGGATTGGGTTTGTGGACTTAAATTTTCGATTTATGCATTACTCAAATGCATCCTTCAAAAATCCGAATCACGGCATTGATATTTTAATGTTTACAACAGCAATTCAGTTTTAGGTTTAAAAATTTATAAAATCTTTTGGTTTGAATAAAAACTAAGCGTATAGATTCAGCAAAAATGTTGGATCAATGCAAATGTTAGATTGGTGAGTTGACAAAAAAAAGTTTCGGAATTATCTTTATACAAATTTCAAATGAGGTGTATTATGAAAAAACAGAATATGGTTTTTGGGATTCTTTTTGTGATATGCATTTTTCTTGTTTCCAGTTCTGCAGTGCTTCAAGCTGATGGTAAAAAAAATATGGGCGGATGGGGAGTTAGTGACCCATACCATAAGTTTTATCGTGCTCAGGATGTTGAAAAGCTAAAAGTTATTGTTGTTAAAATCAAAGAGGTGGTCCCACTTAAGGGCATGTCCCCTGGTGTGGCATTGCTTGTTAAAGAAGACGACTCTGAAGAGCTTATGTTGGTTCACCTGTGTCCAGTATGGTATAAGAAAGCTTCCAGGATAGGAATTAGAAAAGGGAACAAGATCACTCTCAGGGGATATTTCGCGGAGATTAATGGTCAGGAAGTGATCATGGCGGCCAAAATTAAGAATAAACAAAAAACGTTTAAAGTTCGTTTGACTTCAGACGGAACCCCTTTCTGGACCATGTCACCGGGTCAGCTTCAAAAAGAACTTTCAAGCGATTAAAAGGCTTAGCCTTTTTTATTTAATTCGGAATATTCAGATTCTTCTCTTAAATGACGATTTCCTATGATATATTAATAGATTGGTATATAGTTATTGATACGTGGATCATATCAATAAACCGCAGGAGGGAAGTATGGAGAAAAAAGTACTTTTATACTTTATTATTGCCACGCTGTTTTTGTCTTCTATGGGATTTGCCCAGGAAACTATTAAGTTTGGATTGATTAAAGATGTCCCGCCGTATTCATATGAGACAAATGGTCGGATTGAAGGTATTGATTATGAAGTTTTCCAGGAATTACAAAAACGGATTGGATTTAAATCAGAGTTAAAACTTTTTCCGTTTAAGCGCTTGTGGGAATATGTCCAGAAAGGTCAGTTGGACGTAATTTTACAAATTTATTTCGTCCCCGCTCGAAAAGAACATCTTATTTATACAACATCACCTATTCGATGGTCAGCGCATTATATTTTTGTTCGAAAGGATAAGAAAAAAGAGTATATCCGATCCGATCTTATGGCTTTGTATGGCAAAACGGTGGGAAAAGACCGTGGTTATTTTGTAAGTAAAGCCTTTGATCAGGCAGCAGAAGAGAATCATTTCGTTGTGGATGAGGCAGGTACTACTGTTGCGAATATCCGGAAACTTGCCAGAGGAAGGATCGATTGCTTTGTAAGTGCCTATCATGTGGCCATGGCTACCGCTAAAAAACTGGGACTTCAGGATGAAATTGTTAAATTAGACGAACCCATTATTCCCAGAAAAGGGGTTTTTATGGCGGTGAGCAAAAAAGGAAAGCGTATCGTTGATAAACAGGGTTTTATCGATCAAGTAAGCGTGGAGTTGGAAAAAATGCATCAGGATGGAACCATGAAACGGATAGAGGATATGTTTTTAAAATAGTTTGTTCGTATTTAAATCGTATAAAAAAAGGCCGGTATTTTTTAATAAAATCCGGCCTAAATATTTTATGGCGGAGAAGGAGAGATTCGAACTCTCGGTACAGTATAACCCGTACACTCGCTTAGCAGGCGAGCACCTTCAGCCAGCTCGGTCACTTCTCCATATAATTTTTGTGTGGCGGAGGAGGTAGGATTCGAACCCACGGACCCGTTAAGGTCAACGGTTTTCAAGACCGCCACTTTCGGCCACTCAGTCACTCCTCCGAAATTAACCCAGAATCTATACCACCTTGAAAAAAACAGGTCAAGAACAAACTTGTATAGCTGCCTGCGCAAAACCTATTCACCCGTCGCGAGAATAGGTTAAAAACGGTAGTTTTTCATTAAAATGTCGGCAGTTATGGAATTTATATGTGAAAAATCAAATATCAATTCTTTTTTTCGATTGCCCTGATTATCAACCAGGTGTTTGTAAATATCGATGAACGGGATGTTTTTTTGTGCACAAGACTGTTTGTATTCAGAATTTAACATTAGGGTATATGCTTGTCTCTCTTTATAAGTGGTATTAAAAGAATAAGGTAAATTATTCTTCCACTTTTCAAATTGTTTGCCGGTAAAATCTCCTGTGGGGACCACATTGAATATGTGGATGTCAAAGCTCTCGTTTCTGAGTTCGGCTACATAGTCGGTATATCTTTGGGCTGTATTTTTGATCAGGGTTTCTATGGAGGTTCCAAGCATTTTGTGTTTTCTTTTGATGTGAATTCTAATATCGACTTCTCCAAAAACAAAAATGAGAGATTTGTCTTTAATCGGTGTGATTATTCGCTTGACCTTTTTATCGTGGTCTTTGATCTTATACGCTGTTTTTCCATCCAGTTTATTATAGCCAAAATAAACTTTCGAGTCTGCAATCTGTGCATGGCCTTCAAAGCATCTCAGGGAATGTGAATCTCCGACGGCAGCAATTTTTCGTTCCATCTGTCTGGTATCCTGTATGAAATCAGTTTAATAAGATTGTTTGTATCTGATAACGTGTCATGAGTTGTATTCAAAAAACAGCGATGAAGTCAAGGTGAATGATTTCACAGGAGTTTGATCATTTAATTCTGGTTTATCCATGGTGGAAATGATATCGTTTTGTAATAAAAAGTAACAAACGTAAATCAGATCGTTAAAATTCATAGATCTTCCTTGAAATAGAAGATGACATCACCAGTGTTGTTGTGAGGTTCATTTAAAAAATTAAAGGGTTTGACTCTGCAAGATGGCACAAAAAAATAAAAAACAAATTCCTATC
The DNA here is from genome assembly GCA_033852015.1 of Desulfobacula sp. GTDB lineage: Bacteria > Desulfobacterota > Desulfobacteria > Desulfobacterales > Desulfobacteraceae > Desulfobacula. The sequence goes on along the minus strand of JAWSVH010000130.1, from coordinate 664 downwards.
GTGAAAAAGCCTTTGGTTGCATGGGTTTTTGACGGGAATGTAAAACTTCAGATGCTTTTGGTAGCCATCATTTTGCTAACCGTTGCCATACGGGTTGTTCCCCTTGAGATGCAACGAAAAATTATCAATGAAGCTATTAATCTTAGAAAAATTGATTTATTGATTATTTATTGTGGTATTTATCTGGGTGCTGTTGTCTTGGCCTCTGCCTTTAAAATGTTGATTAATGTCATCCAGACAAAAATCAGTGAACGGGCAACTGCAAATATGCGCCAGCAGCTCTATCATCATATTTTAAACATGCCTTTGAATTTTTTCAGGAATACTCAGCCGGGTATGGTGGTTAATTCGTTGATCAATGAGTTGACTATTCCAGGTAACTTTGTGGGAATGGCCGTGGCAGTACCGTTAACCAATATTGTTACTCTTATGGCATTCTTTGGATACCTTATGGTGTTAAATCCTATGCTTGCTATAATCTCATTTTCTATATATCCGTTGATGCTCTATATTATCCCGCTGCTTCAAAAACGGGTTAACAAAGATAATAAACGGCGGGTAGATGCATCACGCGCATTGTCGTCTAATATTGTGGAGTCTGTTTCTGGGATTCATGAAGTCCAGGCAAATGGGGCCTTTGAAATTGAAAATAATAAATTTGACA
>JAWSVH010000129.1:0-29658 GCA_033852015.1 Desulfobacula sp. | reverse complement strand
GCAATGCCCTTGCCAAAAAGGCCGCCGGATCCAATTGCCTTTAGAGAATGTGTGATCTGATATCCTGTGTCATAAGGGTCGCCCCATGGGTTTAGAAAGGCCAGGATCCTCTCTTTTCGATATGCTACTTTGAATATAAGAAAATAAATCACAGGGATCATTAATGGCACGGGGGATAATAAATGGGTGATTTTTACCCCGGCGATGAACATCATGCCCCATGTGATGATTCCCAGAACAACAACGGTGCCAAAATCCGGTTGAATAATGATCAAGCATGCAAAAAGTGTAAAAATTGACAGATGGGGGAAAAATCCAACCGAAAAGTTGCCGATCAACTCTTGTTTCTTAGACAGGGAATATCCCAGGAATATAATCAATGCCAGTTTGGCAAACTCTGCTGGTTGAAAAGTAAAGCCGAAAAGGCTTAACCAGCGGTGAGCACCACCGGCTTCAACATTCAGTGCCGGAATCAGAACAGCCACCAGCAGACCGATGGCAATAAAAAGGATGACATAGGAAATGCTTTTGTAAAGCGTGTACGGAAATGAGGCTGTAACAAACATGACGCCTAAACTGATGCAAAAAAACAGGGCCTGTTTTTTCATGTAGTAGTACGCTGTGTCATGAATTTGCATGCTGATGGCAGAACTTGCTGAATAAACCATGATAATACCCAGACCCGACAACAAAATCACAGGAAAAAGAATATTCTTTTGACTGAAAAATGGGTGTAAGGCTTTTAAAGATTGGGCCATTTTAGATGCCTTTAAGCTCGTTTACATGGTTAATAAAATCATTTCCTCTGTGGACATAGCTGTCATACATGTCAAAGCTTGCACAGGCAGGGGACAAAAGGACGCTTTCGTTTTCTTCTGCATTGCTAAACGCCAAGGAAACAGCTTCTTTCATGGTTTGTGCTTCAATGACCGGGCAGGTATCTTTAAATGTATTACGGATGTTTGATTTTGATTCTCCAATGGCAATAATGGATGTTACATTTTGTTTGATGATTGAAGAAAGTTGTGAGAAATTAGTTCCCTTTTCTCTGCCGCCAAGAATCAGAACAATTTTATTTTCAAAACACTCTATGGCCCGTATGACCGCATCTGTGTTGGTGCCTTTAGAATCATTGTAAAATGAGATCCCATTGATATTTTTTACCCATTGAACCCGGTGGGGCAGGTTTTTAAATTGGTCGAGTCCTTTTTTTATACCATTTATGTTAGCTCCGATAGCCAGGCATGAGAGAATGGCTGCTGCAATATTTTCATGGTTGTGGCGACCGGCAAGTTGCACCAGGGGATTGGTTTTTATTTTATGACACGTATCGTTAACATTGATGTTTATAGTATTTGAACCGATGGTTGCATTGTGAGTGATATCCGTGCTTTTTTCAGAACAAAAAGATAAAATTTTTGATGGCAGCTTGGCACAAATGGTTTCAAACCCTTTAATGGAAGAATTGATAACAGCTGTATTCGATTGGCTTTGACGTTTAAAAAGACTCCATTTTGATTTTTCATAGTCTGCAAAGGCATCGTATCTGTCCATATGGTCTTCGGAAATATTGAGCAAGACGCCAACATCAGGTGCAAAGTGTCGAGAAATATCCAGTTGAAAACTTGATATTTCTGCCACGATTACATCGGCTTTTTCTTTGCTCATAAGATGATCCACAAGGGGTGTTCCGATATTACCTCCCACAAATGTGGTCATGTTGCAGGCCGTCAGCATATCACCTATAAGTGTTGTGGTTGTGGTTTTCCCATTGGTTCCTGTTATGGCAATCACCGGTTGTTCATTGTGTTCAAAAAAGATATCCAGTTCACTGGTGATGGGTACGCCTGAATCTATAGCAGTTTTTATGAATGTGTTTGTTAAAGGAATGCCAGGACTTGGAACCAGTACTGCAGCATTATTAAAGGTTTTTTGGTCGTGAAAACCAACTTGTGTTTCAATTCCCAGAACATCCAGTATTTTAGCAGCATCGGTTTTAGAAGCATCCATATCTGTTGCAATCACAGATTTACCTATGCTGTGTAAAAATTTGGCCATGGACATTCCTGATGCCCCAAGGCCGATGACCAGATGATATGTGGAAGAAAGAGTTTTCACCTGTTTACCTTATCTTTAACGTACTTAATGAAATGAGTGCCAGGGTAATGGATACAATCCAAAACCGAACGATAACCTTTGATTCGTGCCATCCTTTAAGTTCAAAATGATGATGCAAGGGAGCCATCTTAAATATTCTTTTTCCTTTGGTGAGCTTAAAATAGGAGACTTGAAGGATTACGGACAAGGCCTCTATGACAAAAAGTCCACCCACGACAAGCAAAAGGATTTCTTGTTTTGTTATGACAGCAACAGTGCCTAAGATTGCACCCAGAGGGATGGAACCGGAATCACCCATGAAAATCTGGGCCGGGTGTGCATTGAACCATAAAAAACCCAATCCTGCTCCAGCCAGTATTCCGCAAATAACGGAAATTTCACCCGCAGATAAAATATGGCGAACATGAAGATAGTCCGCAATCTGGGTATGTCCTGCCACATAGGCAAAGAACATGTAAGTGACGCTGGCAACGATATATGGGCCAATGGCCAATCCGTCAAGTCCATCGGTCAGATTCACCGCATTAGATGTTCCGACAATAACCAAGCAGGCAAAGGGGATATACCAGATGCCAAGAGCTGGAGATGTATCCTTGAAAAAAGGAATGGTCAGTGTTGAATCAAAATCCGGGCATTTATATATCAGCCAGCTGATGACCAGGCCGAATAATACTTGTATTAAGAATTTTCCTTTGGCTGTGAATCCCATATTCCGTTTTTTAACCTGCATGAGATAATCATCAATAAATCCAATAAATCCAAAAAGCAAAAGTGTTAATAATAAGATGTTCACATAGTGATTGCTCAGGTTTCCCCATATTACGGTGGTGATAAAAATGGAAAAAAGGATCAGGATTCCGCCCATGGTTGGCGTGCCTTGTTTTCCCATATGAGATTTGGGACCATCGGTTTGAATGATTTGGCCTATCTGCATTTTGGAAAGCTTGCGGATGACAAAGGGGCCACAAATAAAACAGATTAAAAAGGCAGTCAGACCGCCATAGATGGTTCGGAATGTGATATACCGAAATATATTCAGAAATGTAAAATCAACATGGTATGGATATAAAAATTCGTAGAGCATTTTTTGCCTTATGCAGATTTCATTTGTAATTTTTGTTCATTTATTTGCCGTCTGTCTATTCCGGTGCGCCGTTCCGGTGAATATGCTGTATAACAGAATTTTCTTCTGTCGTTTGTTGTCCGCTTTTCTTCAGAGTTCTCAGAATTTGTCATAATTTTCCCTTTAGAATTGAGCGTTAATATTTTTTTTGAATTCTTGTATGACAGTTTCCATAGCCATGCCACGGGAACCTTTTATAAGAATCCATGTGTCTTTATTTGCAATTTGGGCGACTGTTTTTGCAATATCAGTTTTTGTTCCTTCAAAAATATCGTTGGGTGAATATCCATTTTCAATGGCGCCTTTGATGGTATGTTCTCCCATTGGACCAAAAACAAATAGTTTGGAAATTTTAAGTTGAGCGACTGTTTGTCCTACGGTCTTATGCAATTGTGCCGATTGTTCACCCAGTTCCAGCATATCTCCGAGTATAGCGATGCTGTTGTTATTTGTTGCTAAAGAAATTAATGTGTTCAATGCCTGGGTAACAGAGGTCGGGTTTGCATTGTAGGTGTCATCTATCAGATTGATGTCATGCTCTGTTTTGTAAATATTTAATCGACCTGTTTCTGGAGTAAAGCCGCTGATTCCTTTTTTCATGCATTCAGTACCAATCCCTGCTGAGAAAGCGGCGCTGATGGCGGCTAAACAATTATCCACCATGAAGCGGGCAGGTGATGGAATGGAAAATTTAGTATTTTCCTTGTTGATTTGAGCCTTAAAATCAGTATTTTCCACTCCTGCTATGATAGTGGAAAGACAGATATCGGCTTTAATGTCTGAACCAAAAAGTAGCAGCTTTTCAATGTTTTTATTTGACTGGATTTTTTCTTTGAGAATATGGCGTCTTTTGTCATCGCTGAAAATGATGGCGGTTGAGTTTTCCCTTAGCCCCTCAAAAATTTCTGCTTTGGCTTTGGCTACATTTTCAACAGTGCCAAGACCTTCTAAGTGAACGCCATCAGTATTGATTACCATGGCAATGTCTGGGCGTGCAATCTGGCTTAAACGAGAAATTTCTCCGGCATGATTCATACCCATCTCTATAATGGCCCATTCGTGGGCAGCTGATAACTTTAATAGGGTCAACGGTACGCCGATTTCATTGTTAAGGTTGCCCATGGTGGCAAGGGTGTGAAATCGGGTATTGAAAATTTGTTGGGTAATCTTGCGTGTGGTGGTCTTGCCGCTGGATCCTGTAATGGCAAGAACGTTAACCTTTGAACGCAGTCGTTGGAATTGAGCTAATTTACCAAGGGAAATAAGTGTGTCTGGTGTCTCAAAAAGAACCAACTCTTTTTGCTTTATTTTATCAGCACTTTCCTTATCGATAGAAGCAATTAAACCCTTTTGAACGATAAAACCTTTAATCCCTTTTTGGGCCAAGTCGAGTACGAAGGTGTTGCCATCGAAGTTGTCCCCTTTTAAGGCAACAAAAAGCTCAGAGGATTTAATCGCTCTGGAATCGGTGCTGATACCGCTGAAGGTAAAATTTGTTTTAAGATTGGAAATGGTTGCATCTGTGTTGAGGGCAGAATGAAAATCTTCCACCGTCCAGGCGATGGGTTGAAATCTTTCCCACAACGTCTGTGAAGCCTTTTGGAGTTCTTCTTTGTCATCAAAATGGATTTTGCCGGCATTGGTGATTTGGTAAGTTTCATGACCTTTGCCAGCAACTATGATAATATCTTTGGGTTTTGAAATATTCACAGCCAATTGTATGGCTTTTTTCCGATCTGTCTGTACCAAATAGCCTTTTTTAAATGGAGACTGCTCTATGTCAATTCCTTTGAGTGACTCAAAGTCATTTAGACCCTCAATAATATCATTAATAATAGCATCCGGATCTTCTGATCTTGGGTTGTCCGAGGTGACAATGGTAATATGGCTGTTTTTGCAGGTGGCCTGTCCCATTAATGGCCTTTTTTTAGCGTCTCTGTCTCCACCACAGCCAAATACGGTAATGATCCGTTTGGGGGCTCTTTTGGATAGAGTGGTCAATACGGATTCCAATGCATCCGGTGTGTGGGCATAATCAATAAAAAGATGCCGATCAATTGAGTTTTCAATTTTTTCAAGCCGGCCAGGAATGGTCTGGCATTGTTCAAGCCCGGTTTTTATTCGGTCAAGATCAATGTCTAATGCATGGGCTGCTCCAGCGGCACATAGAATATTTTCAAGATTGAATGTGCCGGTTAAAGAAGAACAAAAGGAAAAACAATGATCATCAAAACATAGATTTGCCGATAATCCGTCAATAGTATCTTTGATATCGGTCGCACAAACCTGGGCATTTTGTTCTGCACTGACGCCAATGGTGTTGCAATTTAGAGAAGAAAAAAGAGCCTGGCCTTTAGAATTATCTAAATTTATGACCGCACGTGCATTTTTATTGGTTTTTTTGTTTAAAAAATGAGTGAACAATCTTTTTTTACATTCAAAGTATTCATTCATGTTTCGGTGAAAATCCATGTGATCCTGGGTCAGATTGGTAAATACGCCAATATCGAATTTACAATAATCGACCCGGTTTAACTCAAGCCCATGAGAGGATACTTCCAGGATCACATGGGTAACGCCTGCATCTTTCATCAGTTTGAGTGTCTTTTGAAGATAAATAGCATCTGGAGTGGTATATGGATTTTCGATCAATATACCATTGTACCGAACATTGACAGTTCCGATAACACCGGTGGGATATTCGCAGGCCTTGCAAATACTTTCTATCAGCCAGGTAATGGTTGTTTTACCATTGGTCCCTGTAATGCCTATAAGTGTCATGTCATTTGACGGATGCCCATAAAATTGGGCAGCAATGGCTGCTGTGGCAAGCCTGGAATTTTTGACCAGAATAACATTGTCTAAGTTTTCTGGATTGTTCTGGGCAACGACGGCAACAGCACCGTTCTTAAATGCATCTTTAATATAGTGGTGTCCATCCGCATCAAGTCCTTTTGATGCGATGAATAGTCCGTTGGGTTGGATTGCTTTTGAATTGGAGGCAATATTTGAGATGTCCAAATCAAAAAGCGCCTGGAGTTTTTGGTCCACAGAGTCTACAAGAGGACAATTTATGATTAATTGAGACAGCTTCATTGTCTTTCTCCAGCTGCCATCAGGGCAATCATGGGTGTGTCGGTTTCCGGGGGGACATTCAAATAGCTAAAAGATTCCTCCATGATTGTTTTAAAGGCGGGTGCTGCAACATCTCCACCATGATATTGATTTTGAGGTTCATCAATGACAATTAAAATGGCCAACTGAGGGTCATTCAAAGGTGCAAAACCTGTAAAAACGGATGTATATCTGGAGTTTGAGTATCCACGTTGATTGCGTTTTGCTTTCTGAGCAGTTCCTGTTTTTCCGCATACCGTGTATCCGTCAATTGCCGCTTTTGTTCCCGTTCCTTCCTGGCTGACCACAAGACTCATCATCTGTTTTATTTTTTTTGCAGTGTCGGTGGAGACAATCTGGCCGACAGGTTTGGGTTCGTATATGCGTTCATCTTCACCTGAACTTGTGATGACCTTTTTTATCAGCATGGGTTTCATCATAAGGCCGTCATTGGCAATGGTGCTGATGGCACTTATTAATTGTACAGCCGAAACAGAAAGACCTTGCCCAAACGAGATGGCACTGGCATCAATTTTTGTCCATTTGCGGTACGGTAATAAGTTTCCTGTGGTCTCTCCCGGACTTTCAAGCCATGTTTTTTTGCCAAAACCAAAAGAAGTAAGATAATTATGTAAGGTTTTATCTCCGATGGTTTCAACAATTTTGGCAGCGCCGATATTGCTGGAGAATTTAATAATTTGGTTAATGGATAGCCAATCATGGGGATGGGTATCATGGATGGTGAATGTTCCAACTTTATATGTTCCATTTTCGCAGAAAAAGATGGATTTGGGTCCAAAACCTTTTTCCAGTGCTGCGGCTGCGGTAAAAACTTTCATGGCAGATCCTGGTTCAAAGGCATCAGTTACTGCACGGTTCCTGAATACTTCCATGTCATAGTTGGAAAAATTATTGGGATTGAACTTTGGGAAATGCGCAATGGCTAATAACTCTCCGGTTTTTGGCCGCATGACCAATGCTATGCCAGATTTTGCCATGTGTTCTTTAACCGTATTCTCTAAAGTTTTTTCACTTAAAAATTGAATTTTTTTATCAAGGGTCAGGACAATGGACTTGCCTTTAAGTTGGGCTTGTTGGTTAACATCCAGAATGCCACCTTTTCCGTCCCGTTTTGTTCTTACTTTTATGGATTTGCCTTCTAAAATAGAATTGTATTTAAATTCAAGACCCTCAAGACCTGAATTTTCAATTCCAGTGAATCCGATGACCTGGGCGGCTAAGTTTCTGTTGGGATAAAGGCGTTTGGAATCTTTTTCAAAAGAGATACCCGTAAGTTTCAACCGTCGGATCTTTTCTTCTTGAGCCGGAGGAATTCTTCGTGCCACCCAGGTAAATCTTCGTCTGGAAGATAGCTTTTTTTCCAGACGTTTTTGATTGATACCAAGTATGTCAGATAATTTTTTGGCTGTTGTTTTAGGGTCCGAAATCTTTATTGGACAGGCCGTAACCGATACTGCTTCTGTGCTGGTGGCCAGTTTGTTCATGCTTCGGTCCAGAATTTGCCCTCTTTCTCCTTTGATTGTGACATACCTGGTGTGGTCATTTCTATCCATTTTGGATAGTTTTTGAGATTTGAATATTTGGATATCAAAGGACGTGCCTCCCACAAAACAGATCAATCCCACCATCATTATCTGGACGATAAGGATTCGGCGGCGCATTTTTTTGTTAAGTCCCTTTGACATTAGATGTCATCCTCTGAAAAATATATGGTTTGTCCGGATGTGTCTGTAGCGAGGTCGAGCCTTGTTTTTGCAATTCGGGTAATTCGTTCATCTGATTTTAATCGTTCTTTTTCAACAGCAAGGGCCTTGTTGTATGATATTTTTTCAGAATGGATGCTTCTTGCTTTTGAAATTCTTAAAATGGTTTGCGTAGATTCTGTTCTAACCCAGGTATAAGCTAAAAGCTGGCAGAAAACGACACCGATGATCAGTAGCCAGAATAATCCACCTTTTTGTGGCTTAGCAGGTCTTTGGGGTATGTTATTTCTAATTGCCATAGGTTAAATTTTTTCAGCCACCCTTAATTTTGAGCTTCTTGCCATGGGATTTGAGTTAATTTCTTTTTGGGTTGGTATCATGGGCTTTTTAAATACAGATTTCAGTTGAGGAATAAACCCACATAGACAAATTGGGAGTCCCTTGGGGCAGGTGCAGCCGTTTTCAAATTTTCGGATAGCTTGCTTTACAATTCTGTCTTCTAATGAATGAAACGAAATAACTAAAAGTCGCCCGCCTGGTAACAATAAAGAGGGGGCCGTCTTTAAAAATGTTTCCAGCTGTTCTAACTCTGCATTAACCGCAATCCTTAGTGCTTGAAATACTCGTGTTGCCGGATGAATGCGTTGGGCATATTTTTGTTTTGGCGGAACCGCTTTTGAGACGATCTGTGCTAATTCCATGCTGGTTTGGATGGGTGCGTTTGCTCTTTCTTTGGTGATGCGTCTGGCGATTCGGCGGGATAATTTTTCTTCACCGAACTTAAAAAACAAATCTACCAACTCATTCTCTTTGAATGTGTTGATAATTTCAAAGGCTGTCAGTTCGTTTCTAATGTCCATCCGCATATCCAATGGTTCTTCCTTTTGAAAACTGAATCCGCGATTACCGTTTCTTAACTGGTTCAGTGAAAAGCCGAGGTCAAGCAGTATGGAATGTACGCCTTTAATGTTGTTCTGACTTAAAATCTGTGGGAGCTCAGAAAAATTGTTGTGACAGAGCAGGGTTTCATTCTTGAATGGATGCAATACTTCTTTCGCATGGGTAATGGCATCCAGGTCCTGATCAATGCCGATCAACTTGCCGTTTGGGAGGATCGCCTTTAAGGTCGCTTGTGCATGGCCTGCCCCGCCCAAAGTGCAATCGACACAAATATTGCCGGGCTTAAGGTTCTGGTGCTCATGCACCTCTCGAGGCATTACTGACGTATGCTCAAATTTCATTTTACAACCCTAAAGAAGCAATTTCCTCTCTGGCTTCTTTCTTTTTGAGTTCCAGCTCCATCTTTTTATTTACTTGATCCCAATTCTCCCGGTCCCATATTTCAAACCGGTCCAGGTTGCCCACAAGAACAATATCCTTTTTCAGGTTTGCATATTCTCTTAGATTCTGGGGGATTCGGATGCGGTCTTGCTTATCGCACATGCAGTCGCAGGAGTTTCCAAGAAAAAATCTCCTGAAATCACCCAATGCTGTGCTTTTTGCAGCCAGAATTCTTGACTCAACTTTTTCCCATTCGCTAAAAGTGTATGCGTAGATACAATTGTCCTTGTTTGAGACCATGACACCATAGGCTTTATCCGCTTTCAGAATGTTCCTGAACCTTGACGGGATAATTACCCTGCCTTTAGCATCTATTTTATGAAAGGAGCTTGATCGAAACACTTATTTAAGCCTTAGTTAAAATACATTAACTTATCCACTTTCCACCACCGTGAACCACTTTTACGAAAAACATGAAGTAAGTCAAGTGAAAAAAACAATTTTTTATAAAATAAATAAATAATATGTTTGTTGGTAGGGGTGATAATGAAGAATATGAAAATGGTTTAAAGTGGAGTTAAAAATATATTAGATGTAAAAATCAAAATAAATTCGGGGTAAAAGTCCTGAAAATAGAAGTTTCAGGTCGGATTTATACAGAAAAAATGTTTATTGGGGAGAACGTGGGATAAAAGTGGATGTTTTAAAAATGGAGTGCGTTGGCAATGAGTTTATAGGTATGCTTAATGATTGGGTCTAAATGATTGATATCTTGATTGGAAGTATCAATATTCAATCCAAGGTGATCGTGGAGTTGGGGGGTATGTCTGCCATGCTCTGATGGTTTGCCACGATCACATAGGATTGGTTTGGGTTATAATTTTTTTTGAATTTTATTTATTCCTAAAAGTTCATCAATATTGGATATGATTTGTTTGCCAGTGTTCTGGTTTATAGCAAATACATATTTATTCATGGATGATATGCCTATTAAATTTTTATTGGTACTGTTTTGATACAATGTTAAGCCATGGATGGTTTTGTTTTCTAACTGTATAGAGCATAAAGGTTTTGTGGATTTTTTCAGGGTTTCAATAGAGATATCTAAATATTTTTCACATGCTAAATTCTCTAGGTCAGACAATAGAGCCGATACGATTTTTTGATCTGCCGGGGTGTTACCTTCAAAGCTCCAAGTGGTAATATTTTGTTCTTTGTCGTTTTGGGTTTGGGTTGAGACCAGGGTTTTAGATAGGGTCTCTTTTTTTAAACTCAATTGTTTGATAGATGCTTGCTTAAAGGGTAGAACATTTTTGTCTCTATAGTCATCTATGCCTTTATCAAAATGAGACCTGAAACTGCCTACAGCATGATAAATATTTTTGTCACCGGATACTTTGACAAAGGTGTGGTTCAAAGTGGGGGCAGTTTTTCCAATGGTCAGTTCAAAAACAGTATTTTCTTTTTCTATAAGCTTAATTTGAAGACCCTGTTTTTTGTCGAGTTCATATCGGGCCAAATTCTCCTTTTGGGAGACCACTGTGCTGAGTTTAAAGACCTTAAAAATAGCCAGCATATTATCGATCAGATAATTGTCGGCCGGATACAATTTGTCTGTTAATGTCCACTCTTTTTCGTTTTTGGAAAAAAAGAGACTGGCATCGTTTTTTTCGATGATAATACCAGTAACGTTTTCGATATTAATTTGGGGGATCTCAGGCAGGGAATAATGGTCTCTATTGCCTTTGTGGATAAAAAGGTATGCACATAATATCAGGATGATTCCAATCAGTATCAGGTATTCTTTTTTCATTCTTCTATCCTTACTTTATACGTTAAAACGATGGGTAATTTTCTTTTTACGGGATGTCCTTTTGGCAAGGACCCCTATACCGAACAGGATAACGAGAATCGGCAGGGCAACAATATTGAATGCCTTGATAATGTTCCTTAAAAAAGGGGTGGTTTTTTCTATGGGATTATATTGTTGTTGTTTGCTGCGAAGCTGTGCAATAGAATCTTTGCCATTGAGATGGTCAATGATATTTAAAAGAAAAGTGGTGTTGGTTGTTTGTCCCTGGGGATCTAGCATATTGTCCTGGATCATCTGAGAACTGGGAAGAATAAAAATCTTGGCTGGTTTAGAAGTCTCTATAAAAGGATTTTGTAATGAAATGTTTTCTGAAATAGCCTCTTTTTTACCAAGCTCTTCTTCTTCAAGTTCTTCCTGGGACATCTCTTTTTGTGGGATCGTCTTGCCTTTGAAAAAACTGGTGAATTCTCCAGATAGAAGATAGGCCAGGTCATACGATTGCATTTCTTCGGCATCCGCTGGAGGGGTAATATATTGCGGTGATAAATTGATCATTCCCTCCATGAGCCAGGATTCCTCAGAAGAGGCTAACAGGCGTGTGGCAACGACTTTATCCGTGTCGATATTTTCCGGGACCAGTTCAAGCGGTGCAATTCGCATGGCATACATCTCTTTGATGTTGTCCATGAAAATGGGGGTGTTGTTGATTGCATTTTCTTTGATATGGGGTGCAAAATAAAGAATTTGTTCTTTGGGCCCTCTGTTTCTGGGGTCGCGGTGTATATATGCCTGTTTGTCCAGAACATAGGCTTTTTTTATTTTCACACCATAATGTATAAGCATATTTTCCAGGCCGGTATCAATGGGTTGAAATTGCGGTGGGCCGCCCATCCCGCCTTGGGAGTTGACTTCGGCAAAGGCATCTGAAATAAAGGCAATATTGGTTCCTTTCATTAATGCCTGATCAATTTGGAATAGTTCATAGTCAGAAAATTTTTGAGTGGGCCTTGTAATAACAAGACAGCTCATCCCATCCGGGATAAGGTAGTCTTTTAGATCCACAGACTTGATGGTATATCGCTTCGATACAAGAGCATTTAATGCCTGCATCCCCCCGCCGGGTTTGCCCTGCATCATGGCCATCTGATCCGGGAGAAGGGAATGGGTGCCAAAACCAGCTAAAAACCCCATATCCATGTTGATTCCAATGAGTTTTTCAACGATGGAATTGATTTGTTCTTCAAGTATATCAGGCTCTGCCATTTGGTAGACAGTGGTTCCAAAACCAGGAAGCTCAAGAGAACTGATCAATGGGATGTTCGTAGTTTGTCCTTTAAAATCAATGACTATTTCTGCGGCGCCTTGTCCTGCAAGGATTTGCCTTTCGGGGTTTGCTCCCCATGCGAGCGGTTCAATATTGTATTTATTTTCCAACTCTTTTAGTTTTAGTTTGTCTGAAACATCAATATGTTTGAATTCAAGGATACCAAGGCTTTTATTGTTAAGCTCTGCAATGGTTTGTTCAATCTTTTTGCCCAGCATTGGCAGTTGATCCAGTCGGATCAACGGAGCGATTTCATTTAAAGAGGAGGATAAATACATGTTAATGTGGACTTTCCCATCCAGGTTTTGCAGGGCACTGACCTTGTTATTCATCTTTTGGATAGCAGTGGTTAATTGGTATTCAAGACCATTCGTTGAGGTGATGGCACCGAATCTTTCAACCAGGTCGCCATGGATAATGACAAGACCCATATACGCATTTTTAAATTTGACCTCATCATTTTCCATGATCTGAATCTGGACGGGGTTTATCCTGTAATCTTTAGCCATGTTACGGTTTTCATCTGTCTTTTTTGTTAAAGAGCCTTCATCAAGGGTAACATCATAGAAAGAATAGTTGAAATATTTGCCACCCTTTGCAGCATATTCTTCTAAAAGATCACGTAAGTATCGTTCTGTGTTGTTATGGGGGGCTGGCAGGTTTTTGGAAAAAAAGACTTTTATAGTCAACGGTTCAGATAGGGTTGCGACAACATCCTTGCTGGCATCAGATAGTGAATAGATTTTATCCCCGGTCAGATCTACCCTAAAAAACAGGGTTATGCCGACGATATTTATCAGCAAAATAATGATGAAATATATTATAAATTTAAAGTATTTTTCTTTTATTGAAAAGTTGCCCATTGTTTCTCCTTAGTTCTTTTCATGCATGACAATATAGGTTGAAAAAATAAAGATAAAGATCACGCTGACAAAATAGATGATATCTCTGGAATCAATAATTCCTTTGGCAATATTCGTAAAATGGGAGTCTGCTCCAATATATTGGACAATAGAAATGATTTTTGTCGGCATGAAAAACAATAGTTTATCAATAATAGTAAGTGTAAAACACAAGGAGCAGCCAATGATAAAGGCTATAATCTGGTTGCGTGTCAAAGCAGAAGCAAAAAGTCCTAAAGAGCAATAGGCTCCTGCAAGAAAAACAGCTCCAATATAACCCCCTGCAACAGGGCCTGGATCAATTTCACCGATAAAAGAAATGAATAAAGGATAAGATAGGGTCGGGATTAAAAGGGACGCGGTAAAAAAGGTGGCGGCAAAAAATTTACCAAGGGCGATATCGGTAAAAGATACCGGCATGGTTAAAAGGGTTTCATAGGAACCCACATTTTTTTCTTCGGAAAATAACCGCATGGTAATTGCTGGAATGATAAAGGAAAAAGTGATGGGAAGCATGGCAAAAAAATCTCTTAAATCTGCCCGGCCATAGACGAAAAAAGTAGAAAAGAAAAACCATCCGCTTACTATCAGAAAAATGGAGATAACGATATAAGCTATGGGTGAGATGAAATAATCTTTAAATTCTTTTATGGCGATTGTTTTAATTTGTTTCATGATGATTATGCGTCCTCTTTTGTCAATTCGCGGAATATCTTTTCAAGGGCCTGGGATTCTTTGGTCAATTGAAGAATGATCCAGTCGGTTTCTTTTATTTTAAGATAAATATCTGATCTTAAATCCAGATTTTTCTTGCTTGAAATTTCAAAAGAGAGGAGACCTTCTTCCGCAGGATCAACATCCAGGATGTTGAGATCCGGATCGATGTTTTTAAGTAATGCAGTTGCCTGTTCTTTTGTTGCGCCGGAAAGGGACAGTTTTGTTATGGCCCCTTGACTCACGTTTTGTTTAAGGTTGCCCGTTGTGTCATCTGCCACCACTCGACCATTATTTATAATGGCAATTCTGTCACAGGTCGCTTCCGCTTCACTTAAAATATGGCTGGAAAAAATGATGGTTTTTTCTTTTCCAATGGTTTTAATGATATCCCTAATTTCAGCAATTTGATTTGGATCCAGGCCGGATGTGGGTTCGTCCAGAATTAGAATTTCTGGATCTGTCATCATAGCATGGGCAATCCCTACACGCTGTTTTAACCCTTTTGAAAGATTGGCAATGGGTTTGGCCATAATGGAAGAAAGGCCACACAGGTCGGATAATTGTAAAAAGCGATCATAGCGCTTCTCTTTATCATTGATGCCTTTTAGTTTTGCCACATAATCCAGGTAGTCATAGACCAGCATGTTATGATAAAGAGGGGCAGATTCCGGTAGATATCCAATCAGGGATTTAATTTTGAGGGCATCTTCAGGCATATCCATATCTTTTATTTTTATGGAACCGGAGCTGGGTCTAAAATATCCGGTCAACATTCTTAATGTTGTGGTTTTCCCCGCACCATTGGGGCCTAAAAGACCGAGAATTTCACCTTTTCGGATCGTCATGCTGATACCGTCTACCGCACAAAAGTCTTTATAGTATTTGGTCAGCTTTTGAACTTCAATCAACGTTTCCTCCTTAACAATTACACAGGTTATAGGATGTTATTTAATATTCTTCTAAAACTTTGCTTTTTTCTATAAAATCGGCCAAATCTTCCTGGGTTTTTTGGGTCGCATAAACCGCTTTTGCCACATGTTTGCAGAACGGATCATCTATTCCCAGGATTCCTGCTGCTTTTTGGTATGTATTCTTTAATTGATTAATGTTTAGGGTGACCTCTTTTAGCAAGATTTTACGTTCTATATGACGCAGTTTTTCTGCAGTGATAATGGACTCTAATTTTTGGATCGAGTATTCGACCAGGGCATCTCTTGGCGTACCGTATTCTTGAGATATAGTACCCAGAGCTTCAATGGTTCTACGGCTTAATACATAGGTTTTTTGTTTTCTGGGGATCTTTTTAAATTGCTGGATCCGGATACTTTTTGCGATGCTGTCCAGTGCGTCAAGGTCTTCAATGATGTGATCGAAAAGAGATTTTTGCTTAATGCCCATATGAATGGCAACAAGCCCGATGGCATCAATGGCCTTCTGGGAAAGTTTAAATGTTGCCCGGACAGATTGTTTTCCCCTCAAATCAAACATGGTTGAGCCTGGGAATTGATCATCTATCTTTGACATAATAGCCCTCTCTTTCGGAGTATGTATTATTAATATTAATGTATTCTAAATAGTAATGAGCTATCAATATATCTGAAATACTACATTAAAATAATTCGATGAGCAATGGAAAATATTAAAGATAACCATAAAATAATCTAACGAGTAAAGGCATGTTTGTTGAGCGTATTAATACTTTAAGTTGTGCCTGATATTATTGTTCTTAAGCATGAAAGCAATCGCCATAAATTATTTTTTTTGTTTCACCAGACGCATCTTTAATAATTAATGCTCCGGTTTCATCAACATCAATGGCAAGGCCTTCATACGTATCTCCAATTGTTTCAATCCTGACTTGACTTCCAATGGTGGAGGTTTGTTCTTTCCATTGCCGGATAATATCCGTGCAGTCGATATGCCGGGTTAGATGCTCAAACTCGTGTAAAAAGGCTTGAAGAATCTGCTTTCGTGATACGCTTTTGCCCAGGACACTGTGCAGTGAAATGGCTTTGGATTCATCTTTTTCAGGTGAATTGTTTACGTTGATACCAATACCGATGTTGATAAATTTCACCATGTCTCCCCGGGTTTCCATTTCAGACAGCAGGCCAGCAAGTTTTTTACCATTTAATAAAAGGTCATTGGGCCATTTGACACTGACATTTAAATTAAACAGAGACTTTAAAGTCTTAGAAAGGCTCAGGGATGCGGCAAAATTATAAATGTAGGACAACGGCGGAGGTAGGGTTTTGGGTTTTAAGATGAGTGTGAACCATAGTCCTCCTTTTGAAGAAAACCATTTTCGGTTTAATCGCCCTCTACCACGGCTTTGGTGTTCCGCAATGACAACACTTAAATGGGGGGCATCTTCTTTCGCAAGGCGGCGGGCTTCATCCATGGTCGTTTCAAGCTGTTGGAAATGAAAGATGTTTGCCTGGTACTCTTTTTTGAAACAAAATGGCATTAAAAGATCATTTGGGTTTGACAGAGAATATCCCTTAGGGCTTGATTCAATATCTACACCACTCTCTTTTAAGGCGGCAATATGCTTCCAGACAGCAACTCTGGAGATATTCATTAATCCACTGAGCTTAACACCAGAGACAGGTTTTTCTTTTGCCTGGTATAGTAACTTTAATATCTGTTGCCTGATATTTTCGTGTTTGTTAACCATAATTAGAAGACACTGTTAACAAAACATAGCATTAAGATCAAGCAGGAATCTTGGTTGGGTATTATCCTTTTGGTATATATTTCTATAGTTGATTAATTAGATGAAATCTGTGTAATAAATTCAGGCGTGATATTATAAAACAAAAAAGGGATAAAAAGATGGTTCAAAAGAAAATATTGGTAACTTCAAAAGAGTTTTTGCTGTTTTGGAAAGAAAATGGGCCATTTCGGTATGCGTTGACTTGTAATGAATATCCACCGGTTTTGATGGAACTGGATGAATGGATATTCTCCAACGATATCTTTGAGCTTTTAAAATGTCTGATGCAGTTTGAACCGCGTAAGATGAAGTTTGTTAAGGCACCATTTAACCCCAAAAATACAAAGATTTTACGTCCGGAAAAATTAAGCGCCTGGAAGATAAATCATTTCCCTGAAGAATGGAATGCCTGTAATAGTGATGTTTTTATTCCTGAAGGCCATCTGACTCAGACTACCCTTGATAGGATAGATAGGATTGATAGGATAGATAGGATTGATAGGATAGATTGCGATGAGGATCCAGATGGAGAAAATGATGCTGTTCAGGTTGAAAAAGTTTTTTTTCAATCTCTTGAACAGGAGATTGAAAATTTGGGATATTTGCTCCTTGCACCACAAGGCACATCAAAAAATGCTGCCATTAAAACCTACCTTGAAGAGTGGGAAAAAGATGATATAGATGCAGGCTTAGTTTAAACTGTATTGTTAATAATAAGATCAGCCAATAAATCTTTATAGTTAATGTTGGCTTTTTTAAACCCTTTTGTTCCGTATTTCATATTGCCTTCTAGAACATAAAATTTGCCTCTATGCTCTATGATATCAATTCCGACATCATCCCATTTGCACTTTAAAGCTGTGGAGAGAGCCAAGTCCAGAGCTTTTTGCGGTAATGGTTCAAAGCTAATGGTTCCTCCCTGGGAGAGATTGGTTTTAAAATTATTCATGGATGCGATTCGCCAATAGGCCAAACGAATTTTGTTACCGATAATAATGATACGCATATCTCGATCTATGGGAAGATATTGTTGAATATAGGCAGGTCCTTTTGTGGTTAGAAAAACTGAAAGATCATTTGGCGTTTGAACCAAATGAACGCCCACTCCTCGGGCAGACCCCCGTGGGGTTTTTGCGATAAATGGAAAATTAAAATGATTCAGTATGGTTTGTTTTTGCTTTTTCCCATAAAATATCTTAGTCGTTGGATGGGGGATATTCAGCATATTGAAGATGGCAGTCTGCTTTATTTTATCCATGGCATACTTGTAGGTATGGAAACTTGGAAAGGTATCTTTGCCCATCGTATTAAAAAGGTCTGCATAGAATGCTGTCGGGTAATATATTTTTTTTGCAGCGATTATTTTTTTTTGATCTTGCTGAGGATAATTGTTAAAATTGGGTTTGAATCCAATGGTGTGAATCTGGCTACAATCTTTTAATCTTGCCCCAATGGCAAGTGGTCGCTTATCCAAATAAATGGCCCTTATTTAATCCAGGATTTAATCTGGGTTGTTTTGGGTGGAAATTCACAAATATTGGTAACCTGAGCGCTGGCCATCTCTTTTTGCAGCTGTTCTTCATCAAAGTTTTTTTGTAACATGGAGATGATCACAGGGACCTGGTCTGCCGAATATGCTCCCCGGATTTCCTGGGTAAGTTCTAAGCCCGTCATTTCATTTAAAAAAAGATCACAGATAATGGCACAGGGTTGTTTGGCTATAATGGCTTCAAAGGCTTCTTGTTCTCTTAGAAAGGTAAGGCTTGAAAAACCACACGAATAAATAAGTTTGCTGTAAATATTTAAAACAGATTCTGAGGTGCTGATGACCACAAGTTCTTTTCTGGGTTGAGTTTCCTTTTCCTCTTTTAAATTTTTATATTTTTTTGCCGTTGATTTGAGTTTGCGTTTCTCTAATATGTGGATAAAGGTGTCTAAGGCTGGTACGGGCGCTGTTCTGGCAAGATAGTTGGAGGCCATATAAGAAAAAGTGTCAGAGATCATGAGCTGTTCTATAAGATTTTTAGCCCGGGCATCTAAAATGGTTTGAGCCAGGGTCTCTCCTTTTTTGGTTCCAGACTCAATTTTATTTCTTATTTCAGCACAGACAAAATCTGACAGGTTTTTATCCAAAGCTTTTATGGCAGCCAGGCGGACAAACATGGCAGATTCCGAAACGCCTTGAATAATAGACGCTGCAGATTCAAGTTCTGGGAAAGCTGAAAGGGCATTATAGGCAGCAAATTTGATGGAATTATCTGTTTCTTTTTGACTGATGATAGAAAAAAGATTGTTCACCACTTCTCTGGGAATACTTCTGGAAATCATCCCAAGAAGGTTGATCATCAGGTCATGATCTGAAGAGTCGATATGTTCAGAAAGGGTTTTTGAAACAATTGCTCCATTTTTGGAAAATTCCAGTAATGCATCAAATCGTTTTTTAAGACTATTAGATGTTAATTGCTCAAGTTCGATTTTGAAGGGAGCTTGGGCAAGTTCTTTGCTTTGAGGTGTTTTTTTAGTCGTTGGTTTTTTTGCGTTGAGAACATCAATGGTATCTAAAATATTTTGATCACATTTTTCTGTTTTAGATGCCTGAATTAGCATTTCACATGCTTCAGAAGTTCCAATCCGTTCTAAGGCTTTTACAGCTTCTTGTTTTAATAGGGCATCATCATAAAAAATAAATTCAGCAATATCAGCTGTCAGGTGTTCGATTTGTATTTTACCGGCAGCCCGGATGATTTTGTTTAAAAGTTCTTTGTCTGTTTCTTTGCTTAGAATGTGGCGTAGCAGCGGAACGGTACTGGTGACAGTAGATTTCGGGGCATTGCTAAATAAAATCAGGATAAAATTATAGCTTAAGTGGGCCCGGTCAATAACCAGCTGGATGATTCGTGAAGATATTTTTGGGTCTTGGTTGTCTTTGTGGCTTAAAAAAGTCAAAAGCTCAAAGGCTGCTTTGTCCGGAGTAAGTGCAAGTAGTTGCAGAATCTCTTGTTTCTCAGCATCATGGCGGGTAGCCAGTTGCCCCAGAAGTGTTTTAGCTTCCCCAAGCTTTCCTGCTTTAATACTTTTTTTTAATTGGGGGATATAATCACTCATATCTATTTCTCCGGATGATTTATATGATATCCTTTGGGATTATTTTTCTGCCATTTCCAGCTGTCATTGCACATGTCTTCAAGGGTTTTAACTGCCTGCCATCCAAGTTCAATTTTTGCTTTGGTAGAATCTGCCCAGCATGAAGCAATATCGCCCGGCCTTCTATCAACAAGTTTATAAGGGATTGGTTTGGTGCTGGCTTTTTCAAATCCATTGACCATTTCAAGAACCGAATACCCTTGACCAGTCCCTAAATTATAAATGACGACACCGGGATTGGTAAATAGTTTGGGAAGTGTTTTAATGTGCCCCAGTGCGAGATCTACCACATGGATATAGTCTCTGACACCGGTTCCATCAGGGGTGTCATAGTCGTTTCCAAAAACCCGAAGTTCAGATAAAGATCCCACGGCAACCTGGGTAATATAGGGGACAAGATTGTTGGGGATATCAAAGGGATCTTCTCCGATTTGTCCACTTTTGTGAGCTCCCACAGGATTGAAATATCGTAACAGGGCAATATTCCATGCAGAGTCAGATACGTGAAGGTCTTGCAAAATTTCTTCTATCATCAATTTTGTTCGGCCATAGGGATTGGTTGCAGATAAAGGAAAGTCTTCTTTAATAGGAAGAGATGCTGGATCCCCGTATACGGTCGCCGACGAGGAAAAAACAATATTTTTTACTTTAAAATCAGCCATGACTTCAAGAAGGTTCAATGTGCCGGTGATATTGTTTTGAAAATATTGTAGTGGTATGGAGACGGATTCTCCAACGGCTTTAAAACCTGCAAAATGTATAACAGCATCAATCTTATGTGCAGAAAAGATTTGTGCAATATCTTTTTTGTTTAAAAGGTCCATCTCGTAAAATTCAAGTGATTTTTGAGTGATTTCTTTTACGCGGTTTAAAGATTCTTTGGAACTGTTGCACAGATTGTCCAGAACAACGACTTCATAATTGGCATTTAAGAGTTCAATACACGTATGGCTACCGATATATCCAGCACCACCAGTTACCAAAATTTTCATAAATAGTCCTTATAATTTTTGAGGCCGATTGGCTTTTTTATTGCTGTTTTTGAAAAAAGATCAATACATATATTACATTTTTTACAATCCTTTGTACAGTGTGTAACCGCATTAAAAAAACCGGGGTCGAGCTTTTTATTTTCAAGATGATAAAGATCAGCAAGCCAGTGAGTGGCATCCATGAGTTCAAGCAGATTACCGTTATGTGAGTTTGTACCGTATGCACGAATACATTTTTTTAAAAATTTTACCCCCAGGGTTCTTCCGCATATTTTAATGGTGTCTACGATTTGTGAATATTTCTTTGTATCTTCCGGTCGGATAAAAGGAGATTTTAAAAAACGTTGAGGATGTTTAAAAAAGTATGCATGACATCCGATTTCACGGTTGGTTATATAATTATGATCCCCTGCAATATTGAGATTTGAAAACGATATTTGAGAATCATGTGTCAGTTTAAACGGGCAGTAATGAATACATCCTTCATTGGCCAGTAATTCAAATTTGATGCCTGGGTGATCCTTCCTAATTATTTTGCATATATCTTTGAGTGCACCGATGTCTCTATTCAAGGAGCGGTCCAAGATAAGTTTTCCCGGGGATTTAAAACCGGCCTGTTCTATGAGAGCAAGAAAAGAAAAAACTTTCTGTGAAGAATCTAACATGCAATTGATTCCTGGGATGGCTTGAATACGTGAAATGATAGCTCTTTTTGTACTTGCCAGAGCATTTAAAAAATAGGCATCGGAAAATACAATTCCTGTTAAAGCGGCATCGGAGAATAGAATTTCAAGTTTATCCAAAGTCTGGTTTAAAAAAAAAGGATCAGAATAGAGCTTGGGGTGGATAAACCGAGAATTTAAAAGCACATATTTTTTAACACGTTTAAAAGGCAACAAGCGTTTAATAATTTCTTCAAGGTTTGTTCTCTTAAAGGAGCGTATTCTTGCATCCAGCAGGGGGCCTGTGTGAAGCGAAAAATATATCGATTCAATCTTTTGAATGTGATTGAGTAAGAAATCTATATATTTTTCATCTGATATGAATGGAACAGATAATTTCATATGAGTATATTCTATAATAAGCGTGCGATTTAAAGCAATATATTAATAAAACAAAATCTGAATTTATGGAAAACATCTTATTGAGACATTGACATGCACTGTGTGCATGGTTAAAATTAAGACATTCAGGCAATAAAGTTCCTGAAAAATTAATTAATGAATAGGAGAGTTACACAATGATTGAGTTGACAGATCCTGCTAAAACGCAGATCGATGACTATTTTCAGGGTAAAGAACCCACTCCCATAAGAATCTTTCTCAATTCAGGTGGCTGAGGTGGTCCTTCTCTTGCCATGGCTCTGGATGAGTCAAAAGATACGGATGACAACTTTGACGTTAAAGGTCTGAAGTTTGTTGTTGATAAAGAATTTATGGAAAAGGCTGAAACTATAAAAATTGATTTCACTGGAATGGGGTTTTCTCTTGACTCCAATATGGACCTGGGCGGCGGCAGCTGTGGCAGCTGTGGCTCTGGCGGTGGTTGCGGAGATTAGTGTTTATAAAATTATTAGCACAGAAGGTGTATAAACCTTTATCATTTTCTGTGCTAATAATGATATCTTTCTAATTTTTCAATGGTTTGCAGATCCGCTTGAAAAAGGTTTGCAGGTTTCATGGATTCTTCTATTGTATGAGACTGCGAAAAGACCGTTTTTTTAATGCTTAGATTATATGTCTTGATCATCAGAGTCTCGAGGTTAATTACATCTTCAATATTATAGGCTAAAAGGGTTTCAAGGGCTTTTGGGTTCTTGTTTTGCATGTATTCACGCCATAAAAGAACCGCAAAGTATCCATCTACGCCGTCCAGTTCTTTCCTATCTATTCCCAGTGCTTTTTCACATTTTTTTAATCCACCTTTGTATCCAAGGTGTGCAAGAATGTAACGCAGATCAATCTGACTATGGGGTAGTTTTATGTTAAAATATTCTTCAATGAACGGGATATCAAAACTTCTTCCATTATACGTAATCAAAATTTTATATTTTTGTACTTCAGTTAAAAAATCATTTAGATTTTCGCCATTAACAAAATATTTTATATCTTTGCCATTATACAGGGCAATGGTGGTGATCTTTGCCCAGGCATCAAGACCTGTGGTTTCAATATCTATATATGCACACGAGTCTCTAAATTCCGGGAATAACCGGAAGTGTTGATTTGATGGCAAAAGAGCCTCAAAATAATTAGGGTTACGGTTTTCCAGGTGGCGCTTTGATTCTTTAACAGACATTTTTATATTGGCAAGTTTTGAGGCAGACAGATCTATTTTGTCTAAAAGGTTTTCATCCTCCCAACTAAGAATATTGGATTTCCATATTTTTTGTTCTGTTGTTGGACCAATTCCCGGGATATGAATAAATGTATTGATGAGCATAATAATTCCCTTACAATTAAAGTTTTGGCCTTTATATCCCGAATTTAAGACATATATCAATACGAAATAACCCACAACTTGGGTTGACCATGATTTATCATCGTGGTAGCTTTAAAAATGGTTTAAATTCAATTTGTCAGGATACCGTCATGAAAAAATTTGTGATTCGCCTTATGTTGTTTCTTGCAGGTGCCGGCTTGTTGCTTTCACTCACCGGATGTGGTGACGATGAAATCTCTCAGAGTGAGACAGCTGTCGGTAATTGGACGCAATTGAAAAACAGAGCTTATATTCTATTGGTTACTAATCCACAAGGAGTATGGAATTCTTCTGTCAGAATAACAGATGCGACCTCCAAAATTGTTAAATCCAAAGGCAATGCGAAAGGTACATGGCATATTGAAACTAATCAGATGATTTTTACAGTATCTGAATCAGATATTGTAGAAGTATGGGAGCCAAATGCGACGTTGTTTTTTGATATTGTAGAATTGACGGAAACGTCTTTGCATCTTAAAGATGAATCCGGGCATACCACTATTTGGAAACAGACAAACCGTCAAGCCGCAGATCAAACAGTTGAACAGCTTAATCCAGTTATATCCATGGGGCCTGTTGCAGTGAATATAAATAAAAACAGGTCCAATGATAAGGATCGGTATTTGTGTCTGAATATGAATCTGGTCATAAAAGAATTGATGCCAGATGAGGATATCCCACCCATTCACCCTAGAGCCCGTGAAGCAGCCATGATTTTTTTAAGTTCCCTTGTCTTTAATGATGTTAAGGATTTTGAGAGCCTTAAAGAGCAGGCGAAAAAACTGCAAAAGGTTGTCAACCCATATATGGAAGGGGTCATAAAGGAAATTATTATAGAACATGTGATTGTGGCCACTGAAATTGAAAAAGTGGAAGAATTCTTAATTGAACACACGCTTTCCGAAGAACTTGCCCCCCAAGAAGGAGAAGAGGGTCAGGAAGGTAAAAAAGGTGAAAAGGAAAAAGCTTAAATAATACGGGTTAAAAATTGTAATTCTATGTTTAATCTTTTGATTTTGTTACAAGCAATATTCCTTCTTTGATATCCACACACACCGAAGTTTCCTTAAAAACATTGCTGATCCCTAAAGAAGATCCCATTGGGATGGTCTCATTTTTAAGGGGGTATTCAAGCCCTTTAAGGGTCACTCCAGCGACTTTTTCAGTGATTGGTATAATACTTAATAACTCACCAATGCTTCCGTTTATCCAGGTTTTTTTCATAACAGCAAAGATTTCATTATTCGGGTTGATGATCCGGGCCGGGATATTCTTTTGTGCCAATTTCTTTAAAAGAAGGATGTTGGCAAGCGTATGATCCATGCGGGTTCCTGTAACACCAATCATGGTAATATCTGTGGCACTGTTTTCTAGCGCCCAGTTTACACAAAGCTCTGAGTCTGTCTGATTTTTTTTAGGAGAAAAGGAAATGATTTCCACATTTTTTTTTTGATAAAAAAGTAGGTCATCTTTTTGAATAGAGTCAAAGTCGCCAATCAATACATGCGGGGAAATGTCCAACGCTTTCAAATGTCTGGCGCCACCATCTGCACAGACAATCAATTGCGCAGATTTGATTGTTTTTGATATTTTACGGGTATATTCCACTGTGCCGCTGGCAATAATGATACATTTCATAAACAAATTAATACCATGAAAATTAAATTGTGAAAACATAAGAATTCATTTTCAAATCTTGACTATTTGTCCACTAACTTATATTTTCCCAGGCAATGAGAGATTTTAAAATCATAAATAAATATATTTTTAAAGAGCTTTTGTCTCCTTTTGTCATCAGTTTGTTTTTTTTAACCTTTGTCTTCTTGATGACCCGTATCCCGGAAATTACCAATATGGTGGTTAATTTTAATGCAGATCTTCTTACTGTGGGGTTGATGATAATATATACGCTACCGCGGTTTTTAGAGTTTACCATTCCTATGTCTGTGATGATCTCTATTCTGCTGACGTTTATGCGCATGTCACAGGAAAATGAAATTGTGGCCTTAAAAGGAGCCGGGGTTTCATTGTATCGCCTGTTGCCTCCTGTTTTGATTTTTTGTTTATTTGGGGTTTTTCTGACCATGTGGATCACTGTTTTTGGTGTCTCCTGGGGAAGGTTATCTATTAAGCTAAAAAGTGTAGANNTTGCAGGAGAGACAATTTAATTCAGAATTAGAAGATATCATGATTTATGTCTCTTCTGTAGACATGAAAACCAAATCATTAAAAGATGTTTTTATCGAAGATCGTCGAACGAAAGGGCTTGTGAGTATTTCTATCGCTCCAGAAGGTAAATTGATTCGGTTTGAAGATGAGCAGGTGTATACAATTAAATTGTATAATGGGGTGATCAATCAGGTGGATCTGGAAGATAAATCTGTCAGTAATATCCGGTTCGGGGATTATGATATCAATATTGATCTTGCTGCCATGAATAAAAAAAATGAGTCAACGATATCCAAGGAACTCAAGGAGAGAAGCTTTGCGGATCTGATCCGGTATATAAGATCCGGTGTTGGCAATAAACTGGAATTAAGTGCCGCACTTATGCAATTGCACGAAAAATTTTCTATTCCCTTTGCCTGTCTTACCTTAGGTCTTTTGGCCTTTCCGCTGGGTGTACAGTCGGCTTCTCTCAGGCGTTCTTCAGGTTTTAGCTTGGGAATTAGTCTTTTTCTTTTGTATTATTTTTTGCTTGCAGCTGGCTGGTCTGCCGGAGAAACTGGAAATTATCCGCCAATTATTGGCATGTGGCTGCCCAATGTCATCATGGGGGGGATTGCCATCTTTTTTTTGGTGAGGAATGCAAAAGAAAAGCCAGTTCACTTGCCTGATTTTTTTAGAAAAATTACTGTTTTCATTAAAAAACGTTTTGTAAAGAAGGCATAAGATATGAGATGTCTGCATAAGTACTGGTTAAAAGAGTTTGCTAAGTTTTTTTGCATTATCCAGATGATTATTTTAGTGCTTTTTGTGATTATTGACTATCTTTCCCGGCTGGATAAATTCTTAAGTTCAGATTTGTCGTTGATGGGGGCTTTGGGCTATGTCCTTTTAAAAGTCCCGTTTATGTTTGTTCAGTTAACACCGGCCAGTATCTTGTTGGCAACCATTGTGGTTTTTGCCTTGATGAACCGGAGTAATGAACTTTTAGCCATCCGGTCAAGCGGGGTGAGCATCTATTTTTTTGCCAAGCCTGTTCTTTTGACAGGAGTTTTTTTTGTATTGCTCATGTTCTTTTTAGGAGAGACGCTAATCCCGGTTTCAATGGTTAAAGCCAATTATATCAAGAACCATGTCATTAAAAAAAAACAAAATTATCTTTCTGTCCGACAGGATATATGGATAAAATCTGAGAATAACCTGATCCATATTAACTTTTTTGATCCTGTTTCCCAGACCATTTCCGGTGTGACCATCACTTCTATGGGAAAAGATTATAGTCTGACTTCAAGAATTGATGCCAAGAAGGGATATTTTAAAAATCAACAGTGGATACTTGAAAATATTATTGAGCAGACCCATTCCAACAAAACCACCGATTATGATGTTAAATTGTATGATAAAAAACAAGTTTCATTGACGTTTAAGCCGGAGGATCTGGGAGAGATTTTGAAAAAATCAGATGAAATGAGTTTTAGTGAATTACGGCAGTATGTCTCAAAAGTTGAAGCAGAAGGGTATGATGCAAAAGTTTATAGGGTGGATTTATATGGTAAAGTCGCGCTTCCGTTCATTTGTATTATTATGGTTTTGACCGGTGCTGCCACCGGAATAAAAACATTTGCCAGGACAAACATCCCGATTGCGATTGCCATTGGGGTAGGCATTACCTTTATGTATTGGGTAATGCATGGGTTTTGTCTGTCTTTGGGGTATGGGGGGATCCTTCCTCCTTTTGTTAGTGCCTGGGCAGCTAATTTGTTTTTTTTAACGGTTGGGACGTTGTATCTGGTGAATAGCGAATAAGTGCAAAAAACAAAGGGAAGCAGAATCATATGATTTTTTTATATAAATGGGTTGTTTATATTTTATTGGTTCTTGTTTTTCCGTTTCTTCCATTCCTCTGGTTATTTTCAAAAAAACGAAGGGCAAATTTGGTTCAGCGGTTTGGTTTTAATACGGGGATAAAAGATCAAAGTTCGGGTGGAAAAAGAATCTGGGTACACGCTCTTTCAGTGGGAGAAGTGGTTTCGGCAGTTCCTTTTGTTAAATCTTTAAAAGCAAAAGTTCCCTCCACAGATATCGTTTTTACCACTTCAACAAAAACCGGCTTTGATATCGCTCAAAAATTGCTGCAAAAACCTGATAGGTCTTTATCTGGTGAGGCTCTATCTGATGAGGCTTTGCCTGGTAAGGCTCTAATTGATCAATTGGGATATTTTCCGTTTGATATCGGATATTGTATAAATAAAATTTGCCGCCAGATTCAACCGGATGCAGTGGTGATTGTGGAAACAGACTTGTGGCCCAATTTTTTATATGAGATGAAAAAAAATAAGATTCCTGTAATGCTGATCAATGCCAGATTATCAACGCGATCTTTAAAGGGGTATCTGTTTTTTAAACCGTTTTCTTCTTTGATTTTCGCTTCTGTAACCGCGATCATGGCCCAATCCCAAATGGATAAGCAACGATTTGAACAACTGGTCAGTTCTATAAGCAAGATAGAGGTGACAGGGAATATCAAATTTGATCAACCTTCAATATTATTGAAAAATTCAGATATCCAGGATCTTAAAGCCAAACTTTTTTTGCAACCTGAATCCATGGTTTTTATCGCCGGAAGCACCCATGAGGGGGAAGAAAAAATTCTTTTGGCGGTTTTCAAAAAGATTAAAAAAAGATTTCCACAGCTTATGATGATCATTGCCCCCAGAGACCCTGAGCGGAGTCTGGATATTGAATCATATTGCAGAGAATCTAAAATCAGTGCAATACGAATGACAAAAATCAATGGAAACTGCAAACCCAAAAACCCGATGGATGTTATTGTGGTGGATAAAATGGGGGAATTGTCAAAATTATATGCCATTTGTGATGTGGCCTTTATTGGCGGTTCCATGGTTCAAAAAGGCGGGCATAATCCCTTGGAGGCAGCCGCAGTTTCAAAACCTGTTTTTTTCGGGTCAGATATGTCAGATTTTGTAATGATTTCAAATCTACTCTTAGACAACGGTGGCGCAAAACAGGTGATGTCCCAAAAAGAACTTACAGATCATCTTGAAGCTTTGTTAGAAGATAATGACCTAAGAAAACGAATGGGGCATCAGAATTTCGATGTTTTTAAAGAACATTCCGGTGCGGTTCAAAATATTTTGGAATATATGGAGACGTTTGGTATTGTTTAGACAATGGCAAAACAAATTGGAAAAAAGGATTGAAAACACTCTGGATCAAACCAGTCAAGCAAAATGGTTTTCTTTTGAATGGGTGCTGTTGGTGCTTTCAAAAGTATATACTCTTGGTGTCCGGATCCGGCTTTGGTTGTTTGAAAAACGAATTTTTCAACAAAGAACCTTGCCTTGCTTTGTGATTTCAATCGGTAATATTACAGTTGGAGGAACCGGCAAAACCCCAATGGCACTTTATCTTGCCCAAACCTTGATCAAAGCGGGTAAAAAACCGGTTCTGGTTAGCCGTGGATATAAAGGAACGTATAAGACCGAGTCTTTGGTTGTTTCAGATGGTGTCCGTATTTTTTCAACTGCTCAAGAGTGTGGTGATGAACCTTATATGATGGCTCAACAGCAATTATGTCCTGTTGTGGTGGGTAAAAACAGATTTAAAGCCGGCCAAAAGGCGATTGAGATGTTCAATCCGGATGTGATCATCCTGGATGATGGATTTCAGCACTTGGGACTTAAAAGAGATTTGGATCTTTTGTTGTTTGATCATGCAAATCCGTTAGGTAATAATAAATGTCTCCCAGCGGGAAGGTTGCGAGAAACCCCTCAAATGGCCGCAAAAAGGGCCCATGCCATTCTTCTTACACGTTGTCCGTTAGATCGTTTATCAGATCCTTTGCCGAGCTCATCAACTGGAGAAAATCATTCTCATACGGATAATATAGATAAATCCATACAAATAATTAATCGTCAATTCCCAAACTTGCCCAGGTTTAAAACCGGTCATGTTCCCTTTGTTTGTGATCATATTTTTCAGGATAAAACAGTTCAAAATCCAAAGATTGATGTTGGAAGTTT
>JAWSVH010000128.1:1150-5452 GCA_033852015.1 Desulfobacula sp. | reverse complement strand
CCGCCTTTTATCAACTGCAACTCTCAACTTAGGATCTCATGATGATCTCAAGAAATTGATTGACCCGGTAGTTGAGTTCGTGGGTGTCCCCTCGGAGTTTGCATCCATATGCGACATTTTCCTTTACGCTTAACCAGGGGATTAATGTTGGCTGTTGAAATAGCATAGAGCGGGAGGGGTGGATGCCTTTAACTTCTTTGCCATCTACATAAATTTTGCCTGATGTTGGTAATTCCAGGCCCGCCAACATGTTTAGAAGTGTTGTCTTCCCACATCCGGATTCTCCAAGAATAATAACAAAATCACCCTTTTCAATGGAAAAAGAGATATCTTTGAGCACAACATAATCGGAGTTGTGTGATTTGCTAAATTGTTTTGTTACCCGTTCTAATTCAATTTTCAATGGCTGTTGTCCGGTATTGAGTTTAATATAAATGTATCAGCTACCAATTTTTTAATATCGACTTTTTTGCTTAAAATACCCATTGAATCTTTCATGTAGTTTGCAATTGTTTCCAATGCTTCTATATCCGGTATCAATAAAGTGGGATCAAATTTCATGGAATGGTTCATCAAGATATTTTGGACGACCTGTTTTTTTTGGCATAAAAAAGTTTGTGCATTTGCAAGAATATTATCATTGATCGGGTGTTTTAATGATTTTGCTGTTTGTACAAATAAATCAATGAGCTCTGTTATCGCTGTGGCATTATCTTCAAGTACAGAAGCGTTTACAACGAAGCTGCAGCAGGGATGGTTATTCCACAGATTGTCTGATGTACAAACCTTTTGGGCAATTCCATTTAAAATAGCCTCACTGCCATAGGGCTCTTCTGCTGCAAATCCGGCGATGTCATTGTCGGTATCACTTGCCAGCATTTCAGACATTAAATAAGGGTTAACAACTTCCCAGGTAACATCAGCGTTGTGATCATCATGAGATCCTAAGTTGAGAGTTGCAGTTGATAAAAGGCGGTGCAACAACATGTTTTGAATAGACAATTCAGAAGGGATAAGAACAGTTTTGCCTTTAAAATCGGCAATGGTTTTAATGTTTGCCCCTGTTTTTTTGACAATCATGCTGCCGGATCTATGGGTGAACATTAACAAGCGAATATCAAGTCCAGAGGCAAAAAGATCCATGGCAAGCGGTGCTGTCATTAGAGCACCATCAATTTCTTTGTTGGTTAAAGCTTCGCTGATCTGATCCCAGGAATTCATGACAAGGGGGTCAATAGTGCAATGGTCAAGGTGGCTTTCCTTGTTTTTTAGCTGAAGAGTTGTAAGCCCTAAAAGAAGGTGGTCGACAATCTTTAGATGTCCAATCCGAATACAGGGTCTTTCCTTCATTAATACCTCTTTGTTGGATTTTTACTGGTATTAATCATCTTTCCATTTTGCCATTGTTTTAAACTAAACTCTTAGCACAGGCTTTTGAACTTCGCAAGGTTAAAGACCACGGTTTAAAGGCGAATGCATACAAAATGAATCTGTTGAGATAGGACACTTCAGAAGCAAGGGAATGACTTTTTCAAAACGTATACATCGTAATAAATTTTTAATTTTGTAGAATTTAATTTGTAGCAGAATAATAAAATACCACTAAAAATAGGGGTAATTCCCTATTGTACTTGTGTTCATAACGGTATACGAAAGATATTAGCGGCTTTAAATAAATTGTCCACTAACCTGGGCCTTCGTTGCCGGAGAATTAAATGGGTAAAAAACTAAAAATATTCATCAGTGTTCTAATTGGTATTTTGGTGGTATCTATCATTCTTGTATTCCTTTTTTCATTTCTTACGATGGATATGCAAAGAGAAACCTCTTCCCCAAGGAAAAGTCCTGTCTCAGGGCCTAAATCTCCAAATAGTGTAGATAGATTATTGGACAGGATGGAATTTGGCGCAATTGCGTTCAATGTTCCTGCCAATATAAATATTAATGACACCTCTCAAATTCAGCTGCTTTTGAGTCTCTCTGAAACGGTAGATAAACTTAAACGATTAATTGTTAGAGAAGGTATGAAGGTAGGAGCCACTATCAGAGTTAGTAACAGAATGGAGGCTCGTCTTTCAGGCTATATGTTTCAAATCACGGCAATAACACCTGAAATACAAGCTGTTTCAAAAAATCGAAACACACAATGGAAATGGGAAATACATCCCAAAAAAGAAGGTAAACATCGTTTGCACCTTACGTTAACCGCTCTTTTAGAGATTGATGGTCATAGTACTCCACGAACCATTCGAGCTTTTGATAAAGAAATTGAAATTACGGTAACAAGAACACAAAAGTTCATTGGCTTTATAACGGGTAATTGGCAATGGCTATGGGCAGCTATATTCGTTCCTATTGTCGGATGGTTCTGGAAAAGAAAAAAGGCAGATAGCAAAGCGACTTAACTCGGGCTGTCAAAATCTGTGTTGATTTACTCGATAACTTTTTAAGTGAAATCTGCATTGTCGGTTATCTTGGGTTTATAGTCGACCTTTTCGAATAATGGCGACCAATAGCCAGATGCCCATAACGGCGGCAGCAATAAATCCTGCGATTCCGATGACGGATACTCCGAAAAATATGGGGGGGACTGTTGAATTGATTACCATGGCTGAACCTATGATTAATGCAGCAATAATGATGGCAAAAGAGATGCGATTGCTGGTTTGATCCTGGGTATTTAAAAGTCTGTCAAGGCCTTGTATTTTCATATTAAAAGATAATTTTCCTGATTTAGTAAGGCGCATGATTTCAAGTGCATCGGAAGGAAAAATCTGCAGCAACCGATAGGACTCTCTTGCAATTCCTAAAAATTCTTCTGCTAACCTTGACGGGGAGAACTTTTGCTGTTTGGCGGCTTTGATATAAGGAGTTGCATGGGCAATCATATTAAATTCAGGGTCCAGTTTTTTTGCCGTTCCTTCGATAGTGGTGAAGGCTTTTATCATCAGGAAAAAATCGGGTGGAATTCTTAGTTTATGATTGGCACATAATTCTAAAAACAGGTTTGTCATTTTTGTGGTTTTTATATGCTTCAGTGATTTTGACAGATGGGTGGACACAAAAAAAGAGATATCTTTTTCAAGTGTTTTCAGATCCGGTTGTATTTCGTATTCTCCGAGTTGACAAAGCAGACGAGCGGTGAGTTTGAAATTACTGGTGGCAATGCTGTGAATCAGATCAATAAAAATTTCACGGGTGGTTTGATCCACAAATCCTGTCATGCCAAAATCCACAGGGCAGATACAATTTTCAGCCATTACAAATATGTTTCCTGGGTGGGGGTCGGCATGGAAAAAACCATGCTCAAAGACCTGTTTCATAATGAAATCTGCTCCCCGCCGGGTAATTTGTTTTCTGTCCAGGCCTGCAGCATCAATGGCTTGAACATCATCGGCTTTGATACCCTGAATGTATTCCATAGTGAGAACTCTTTGGCTGGATTCAGGGGAATAGACTTTGGGGATGTGAATGGTTTTATCTTTAATGAATTGCTGGGTCATTCGTTCTATATTAGATGCTTCTATCGTGTAATCCAACTCTTTTTCAAGGGTTCTGGCAAATTCTTCTACAATTTTTACAGGGTTGAAAAGGGCAGCCTCTTCAATATTATTTTCCATAATAGAGGCCAGGTGGTGTATTATTTCTAAATCAATTTCAATGATTTTTTGTATGCCGGGCCGTTGGATTTTTACAGCGACTAACTTTTGAGAGTTTATTTTGGCACGGTGTACCTGGCCAATAGAAGCACTGGCAAATGGTTTTTCTTCTATGGATTCAAATACCTGGGTATGTGGTCGTCCAAACTCAGCTGCAATAATTGTTTTGACATCATCAAATCCAAATTCCGGTACATGATCCTGTAATTTTGTAAGTTCTTTTAACAGGTCCAAGGGGATAAGGTCAGGGCGGGATGACAATACCTGACCCATCTTGATGAAGGTTGGCCCCAGTTCTTCAAAAACCATTCTAACTCGCTGGTTTTTGGATAGTTTTTCAACCTTTTCATGGGGTTTTACAAAAGGAATGAGTTGCAGGCCGGATTCAATATACCGGTCAATGTTCATGGCATCAATTATATTTTCAAAGCCGTATTTTAAAATGATACCTATGATTTGCTGGTACCGTAAAATATGCCGGTATCTTTTTCCGACTCTGCCAATATTTTTAATGCTCAGCATAGAGGGGTTGCGGCCTTTTATTTGTGGTCAGATATTTTTTTTGTTAGATTATCAATTCTGTCGTTGAGCTTTTGAATATCAGCTCTTGATGGTAGATCTAGTCGAGACATGACCTTTTCAA
>JAWSVH010000128.1:0-1038 GCA_033852015.1 Desulfobacula sp. | reverse complement strand
GAATAAAAAATTTAGCTGAAGCTATTTGTCCGGCATAAAAAGCGGCATCTTTATTTTTTATGGCTTTGGCATTGACTGTTTCAGTATCCAGACCGCCTGCTTTTTTAGCTAGTTTAGGAGCTGCAATTGCAGCTCTCCATAAGAGCATCCATGCAAACGTAATATCCCCTGTTATTTCAAGAAAAGGATGGGCAAAAGCATAGGCATTTAATGCTTTATCGCTTCTGCTTCGCTGACCAATGGTTGCTGCCAAAGATTCAAGCCTGGAAACGGCATGGGCCACTTTTTTGGCCAGTGTTTCAACACCCTGAATATTTTTAGCTTCATCAATGGTCTTTTTTATCTGATCAATGAAATATTGAAAGCTTTGACCTTTGTTCATGCTCAGTTTTCGACCAATCAGATCCATGGCCTGTATTCCGTTGGTACCTTCATATATCATAAAAATCCGAGTATCGCGCATCAATTGTTCTACCGGGTACTCAGAAACATAGCCATATCCACCATATATCTGGATGCCGTGTGAACAGATTTCAAGAGATTTGTCTGTAATATATCCTTTAACAATGGGGGTTAAAACTTCAATTAAAGCCGCCGTATCTTTTTTGAGTGTTTCATCTTCGGTGGTGTGGACAATATCTGAGCATTTCCCATAATAATAAATTAAAGAGCGCATGCCTTCTGTGTAGGATTTCATATTTAAAAGCTGACGTTTGACATCCGGGTGCTGGATGATCGTCACATCTTTTGCGTCTGGATCCTTGCCTGCTAAAAGATGCCGTCCTTGTACTCTGTTTCTGGCATAATCAAGAGCATACATGTAAGAGGCCGAAGCTACGGCAAATCCCTGCATGCCTACAAATGCACGGGCCTCATTCATCATTTTAAACATTTCAGGCATGCCTTTATTTTCCTGGCCTAAAAGAGTACCGATGCACTCTCCTTTTTCTCCAAGAGAAAGTGATGCCGTAGAATTGCCATGAAGCCCCATTTTGTGTTCAAGGCCTGTACAAACGACATGATTGAAATCACCAAGGC
>JAWSVH010000127.1:0-8116 GCA_033852015.1 Desulfobacula sp. | reverse complement strand
AATGCCACCATCGAGGCCGCCCGTGCAGGAGAAGCCGGAAAGGGTTTTGCTGTTGTGGCCAATGAAATAAAGGAACTGGCAAAACAAACCGCCTCTGCAACCGGTGAGATCAAACGTCAAGTTAGCTCCATTCAATCCTCTACCCAGGTAACCGTCGAGCAAATCGGTAATATCACCACCGTTGTCAGTGAAGTAGATCAAATTGTCTCTCAGATTGCAACGGCTGTTGAAGAACAATCTGCCACAACTAAGGAAATTGCCGGGAATGTCGCCCAAGCCTCCCAGGGTATTGCAGATGTCAACGAAAATGTAGGAGAAAGCCACACGGTTGCAACAGATATTGCAAAAGAAATCTCCGAAGTCACCGAGGCTGCCGAGAAGATGTCTGAAGGCAGCACAAAAGTAAACACAAACGCTGAACAACTTTCAGGGCTTGCGACCCAATTAAATGGAACTGTAGGAAAATTTAAAATATAGCTACAATTTTAAACCAGAATATAAATAAAGCGCTCTGTCGGGAAAGAAGATACCATCTGACAGGGCGCTTTCTCTTTTGTATTACCCCTCACTATCTATTTCTTCTTGCGAAACAACCGATAGTTTCTCAACCCCTTTTTCTGACGTGGTTCCAATATATGTCTGGGCAATATTAGCTGAATATAAAACAATCTGCTTCATTAAATCCATCAGCTCCATATGAATTTCAGTCGTCTCAATCGAGTCCTCATTTTTCAGGACAATCCGTTTTAAATGCCTTGCCCTGTATTTTGATTCCAGGTCAAGGTATTTTCTTTCTTTTCTCATAATTCGATGTGCCAGTTCGAGATCTGTTTCTCTAAAAGCCTCTTTTAAAAAACGTATCTGTTTGGAAACCTTACTATGATAGATCAAAAGTTCTTCTTTTCCTTCCGTGGAGAAATCAAACCGAAGTTTTTTCTTTTTTCCGATCAAAGGGATCATGTTCCTATGGATAATATCCCCAATACTTTCCATATCCTTTACAATAGAAACCATACCAAAGACTTCATTTGCCTGTTCATCCGTAATATTTCCCTGGGCGATACTGGTAAGGTATATGCTAATTTTACTTTCAAGAAAATCAATTTTTTCTTCTCTAAGATCCAACCCTTCCAACAAAGTTAATTCCGGTATAAATTCATCTTTTTTAGGAATTTCTCTGATCAAATACTCAGCATCGTCGGCTTCTTCTTGTCTGGACACATGTCTTTCTTCGGATAAAAAAAGAATAATAATGGCATTCAACATCCTGCCCAATAGTTTGGCCATACGAGACATTTCCGCCCGGGCAAGATCAATGGCCAAAGGCGGAGTCTCCAACATGGCATTTTCAATATAATGGGTCACTATCTGATGCGTTTCGGTTGTCTCTTTTTCCGGTAAAACCCAATATATAACCTTTGAAAATAGACCAATAAAAGGCAAAAAGAACAACCCGATACTCACATTAAATATGGTATGGGCATTCGCTAGTTGGCGGGCTGTACCCGAACCAAATTTCTGGGCCAACTCCCGTATAAGATCTGCAAATTGAGGAATCCAGAAAATAAACAGGCAGACCC
This sequence comes from Desulfobacula sp., assembly GCA_033852015.1. GTDB lineage: Bacteria > Desulfobacterota > Desulfobacteria > Desulfobacterales > Desulfobacteraceae > Desulfobacula. The sequence continues at coordinate 6,536 of JAWSVH010000127.1, read as the reverse complement.
CGGCAATTTTAAACATCACATGTGCCATTGCCACACGTTTGGCCTCTCTTGAAGCCCCGATTATTGCAAGCGCTGCTGTCACGCACGTTCCAATATTGGCTCCAAATATGACGGGTATCCCAGCCTCAAGAGATATCAACCCTTGCTGTGCAAGAACAATCAATACTCCCGTTGTAGCACTGCTGCTTTGAACAATTGCAGTAAAACCAGCACCAAACAAAATTCCCATAAAAGGGGTCTCCAAATCTTTCATCAAGTCAATAAAAGCAGGATAAGTTCGAAGTGGTTTCATCACATCACTCATCAGTTTCATTCCAAAAAAAAGGATGCCAAACCCAAGGATAATATCCCCAACAGCTTTGGTCTGCTTAGACTTACCTAAAAGTCTTAAAAGGAAACCAATTGCAACCATTAACAAGGCATAATCCGTAAGTTTAAATGCAATCATTTGAGCTGTAATTGTGGTACCAATATCTGCACCCAATATTACGCCCATGGATTGGGCAAGATTAAGAAGACCTGCCTGAACAAAACTGACCAGCATAACCGTCGTTGCACTACTGGATTGAATCACCATGGTAACAAAGGCACCGACAACTAAAGCAACTACCCGATTTTTAGTCAAAGTAGCAAGAATAGAACGCATCTTATTTCCTGCCGTCCTTTTCATACCATTGCTCATTTTATCCATGCCATATAGAAAAAAGGCAAGCCCGCCTGCCAATCCGATAAAAATCTGAGTCCATGAGAAATTAGATGATTTCGCAACACTTTCCCCGGCATAAGCAAAAGGTAAGAGACAAAAAATCGTCGCTGCAATCATCGCATAAATAACAAAATTTTCAGGGATATTGTTTACTTTTTTCAAAAAAGTTCTCCTATATTGAGGAAACAAAGGGTATGTAATCCCTTTACTTGTAATGCTAAAAAGATTTTATGTCCAGAACAAATATAGGACTAAGAGTAAAAGCTTTTATTATATTATGCGTGTTGAATTAAAAGACCGGTGAGATAGGTACAGGTAGCAGTCAAACACTTTAGATCAAGATAGGAGGCCGCAGTATCATGATATAAGAATCCTGCTGTTGCCGGCATAATATCATCTACATCATTAAAATTTAAAATGATCGGAATTTTGGGCAGTGCTCTAAATCGAACACTAAAATCATATGAGTTTGTATCCAGCTTGATTCCACCCAGCTTTAAACATTGCTGTTTTAACGTTCCGAGTTGATTAGAAAAAGTAGTTTGTATAATTTTGCCAGTATTGGCAGCAAAGCTTGAAAACAAGGGCCCTGCATCTGCAAATTCTCTAAAGGTTACTAATTTGCCAACACTTTCTATCTCTTTTTGCGGACACATCAAAATATAAGAGCAAAGAATAACCTTAATGGCAGGAGTAAGTTCAATTCCATCCCTATCAAAAAAATCATTTCCATCAAATATAATTTGACGATTAAAAAAATCAAAGATATACGACTGACTCTGTTTATGAATACCCAGAATATTGATCTTCGTTGTCAAATCAACTTGTTTAACTTGCGGCAAAAGACCTACATATGATTGTTCAAATAATTTTGAATCATCCATGTCTAATCTCTTTTTTTAAGATCATTAAGTTTTTCTAACAAAATGTCATATTCGTCTTCATATTCCAACAGATCAAACATAACCGGTGGCTTAGTTGAGTGGGCAGGAAGACGCGCCTTTGTCTCTTTAATAAGATTTTCCAGCGCGGCCATCCGTTCTTTTATCTGTTTAATCTGGTCTGCCATACTAATAATTAACCCCTGCTGCCTTAACATATTGAACACTGATAGAATGACAAGGCGTTACACCATATACCATTTGACAAGATGGGCATTGAGATTCCATATGTAGCATTTGAAAAACAGCATCACAATTCGTGCATTTAATCTCTAAAGCTTCACCAATAGGGCTGGTATTAAAACCCATTGTTCTGATTTTATCGACAATTTGTTTTCCAGATTCAAACGCCTGGCTACATCCATCATGCATAATTTTTTTCTCCACTTTTATTATTAAGTTACATAAAAATTAACAAAAAACAAAACACAATGAATTGATCTGAATCAAGAAACTCAAAAAAACTGGAATAAAAGACTATTTTATAGTAATCAATTAAAGCAGTATCATTAAAAGGCCTCACCCTCTAAAGGAAAAATCGACATGGAAACCTATTACGACCCGGAAGATCTGTTAAAATTTGAAGAGATTGGAAAAGATGCACCAGAACTTTCCAAAAAATTTTTTGAGTATTATGGTGCTGTTTTCAGCGAGGGAGAGCTTTCAGAAAGAGAAAAATCACTCATCGCCCTTGCCGTTGCCCACGCAGTCCAGTGTCCATATTGTATCGATGCTTATACAAAGGCCAGTTTAGAGAAAGGTTCTAACCTTGAAGAGATGACAGAAGCTGTGCATGTGGCAGCAGCAATCAAGGGCGGTGCCGCACTGGTTCATGGCATTCAAATGAGAAATATTGCCAAAAAAATCTCTTTATAGCCAGGTTTTACAAATGACAAACTCAATACCTTCATTTTCACAAACGCTTAGCCAGCATAAGCTAACCCTTTTGCATGCAGCTACAAAAACACTTCAGGTCAATACAGGATATCTATGTAATCAAGCCTGCAAGCATTGCCACCTTTCTGCAGGCCCCAACCGTAAAGAGATCATGAGCAAGACGACCATTGACCAGGTGATTAATTTCCAGAAGCGATGTGCCTTTGAAACTGTAGATATCACAGGTGGTGCTCCAGAAATGAACCCGGACATCACATATCTTGTTGATAATATTGCCCCCCTTGCAGGCTCCACCATGTTTCGTTCAAACCTTAGTGCCTTATTCGATTTGAAAAGCAATCAACTTCTGGATGTTTTAAAAAAGAATAAAGTGACGATTGTATCTTCATTCCCCTCACTAAACCTGAATCAGACAGATGCCCAGCGAGGAGAAGGTATTTTTGACAAAAGCATTCAAGCTTTGACCATGTTAAATAAGCATGGATATGGGCAACAGGGAACAGGATTAGAACTGAATCTTGTTTCAAACCCTTCTGGTGCTTTTTTGCCCTCTTCCCAGACCGCCACACAAAAAAGATACCGAGAAATATTACAAAGCAAATGGAATATCGTTTTTAACAATGCCTTTACCTTTGCCAACATGCCTCTTGGACGATTCAAAAACTGGCTCATAAAATCTGGTAACTATGATGCCTATCTTTCAAAACTACATGACAGCTTTAATCCCTGCACCATTACCGATTTAATGTGCACCAGCATGATTTCAGTTTCATGGGATGGCTTTTTATTTGATTGCGATTTTAACCTTGCCGCAAATATCCCAAAAGGTGGTGAAAAATTGCATATCACAAAAGTAGATAACTGTGATTTTTCAGAAAACAAAATTGCCGTTGAAAATCATTGTTATGCCTGTGCTGCCGGCAGCGGATTCACATGAGGCGGCACCATTACATCCTAAGTTTAGGAAAAAACTTAATTTAAAATTTCAGAGTTGGTAAGATTCATCTTACTTACAATACTGGCAAACTCTTTTTGATACACTAAAACCTCATGTGTTTTCAAAAAAGTGGCGCTCCATGTCAACGGTATTCCTTTTCGAGTGATGGGCATGGCAGCTATCTTGTAAGTTTTTAGAGAATTCTGGACAGCCCATCTGGGAAAAATACTAATACCAAAACCTGATGCAACCATCTCGATGCTGGCTTGGGGTTGGCCCACGGTCATGAATCTTTTAGGCTCAATACCCTTTGGCTTTAAAATTTGCTGATAAAAGCGATTATTGTTCTTATCTGTATGTGATATCAGACAAACATCATGGAAATCTTCCCAGCGAACATACGAACGAACTGTTAATGGATGAGTATCTGGCAAAAGACAAATCATCTGATCCTGGAATAATGGATAACTTTGAAAATGATCCTGAACCTCTACATTTACCGTGACAACCAGATCAAAAGTTTTTGATTCCAATTCGCGAATATAATCAACCGACGTTCCAATCTCAAATTCGATATTTGGATATTTCTCCTGAAATACTGCCAACACCTGTGGCAACCATTTATAACAGAAGATGCACTGAGTTCCCACTTTAAGTTCCCCTGTTTCACCAGAAATGGTCCTGGCAATCTCAAGTTCGGTATCCTCAAGCTTTTCAATAATATCACTGGCCGTTTTCAAAAGCTTTTTACCAATAGGTGTCAGAATCATTTTTTTATGGGTCCGATAAAACAAATTTGTATTCAATTTACCTTCAATATCCTTGAGCTGCTGACTAAGCGCCGACTGCGAAACAAAAAGATGTTGCGCAGCCTTTGTCATGTTACCTGTCCTGGCAATTGAGGTGATCATTTTTAAATGTTTAATTTCAAGCTGGCCCATGAGTTAATATTAGCTCTCCTAATCTATACAATAATTATAATTAATTTTACTTATACATAAAAATCCGATATTTTCCAAGTTATATTTTTGACTTGTTAAGTTTGTGAACTTCATTATACACCAACATTAATAAAGGAGTTAATTATGCCAAGAATCAAAACCACCTCGATCGAAGAAGCCCAGGGTGCTGTTAAAGCAGGATACGATATGTTTATTAAAAACATAGGTATCATACCCAAACCCATGGAAATGATGAGCGCAAGCCCAGCTCTTTTTGAAAGCCAACTTAAAAGAATTGAATATTTTTCAAACCATCCCAATTTAAGTTTTCCTTTGTTAGCACATATTCGTTTTCTTGCTGCACATCATCTTAATTATAGTTTTTGCAGTGACTTTAACAAAATGACCTTAAAAAAAGTGGGTCTAACCGATGAACAAATTGACAAAATGACCAAAGATCCTTCAGCATGTTTGCTCGAAGATAATGAAAAAGCCATACTCCTTTTCGTTCTCCAATCCATGAAAGATCCCGGATCAATAACGAACGCAGACATTGATGATCTTAAAAAAATGGACTGGACCGATACAGATATGGTAGATGCTTTAAGTCAAGGAGTCAGTATGATAGACCACTCTATTATGATGCAGGTTTTTGGAATGGATCAAAACTGCCTGGTCTAATTTTCTTTGATCCGCAATTTTAATATTCATCTTTACCTTTAAGGGTATAATGGTCTATATCATGACAAAAAATTACTTTTAAAAGGAAGATACCCTTGTCATGATCCCCTGGGAAAATATTGACCAATCCAAAATTCCTGGTAGCCAGGAATTGATTACACTGCAAAGGCGAGGAGAAGAATATTCTATTCGAACAGCCGGAACAGAGTTAATGAACAGCCGCCAACATGGATCTGAAGATGCTTTAGCCACCCTTACTCTGGACAGCATTACACAGGTTTCCAATATCCAGGTTCTTGTTGGTGGTTTAGGTATGGGGTATACCCTGGCATCGGCCCTTAAGATTTCAAAACCCGATGCCAGTATTGTTGTATCAGAACTCATTCCAGCCATCGTAAAATGGAACAAAACCCATTTAGGTCATCTAGCAGGAAGACCGATGGATGATCCCCGTGTTAAAATTCAAATTTGCGATATTGCAAAAATAATTTCTAAATCAACCGCTAAGTGGGATGCTATTTTGCTTGATGTTGACAATGGTCCGGAAGGATTGACCCAGAAAGCCAATGACAGGTTGTACTCCACCGTTGGTCTTAACAAAGCATTCAATGCCCTTCGAGCTGGCGGAACTTTGGCCATATGGTCCTGCGATCCAAATCCTAAATTTACCCTTCGACTTAAACAATGTGGGTTTATTACAAAACCCCATACGGTTAGAGCACGAAAATCCCAAAAAGGTTCAAAACACGTCATCTGGATTGCCCAAAAAAAGGTGTCTATCTGACATGCCCTAATGACCGAAATTTACAGCTATATCTAAATTCATTTCCCCTTAAGGCCTTGTATTCTTTTGCCACTCAGTGTAGTCTTATAAAATTGGCCTGAATAAAATTTTCTTATTATATGGCCTTTAAACATAGTAGTCTCTTTGGTCACTTAAGTTTTTGCAGTAAATGAAATATAATTTCTTTTAGACATTATTCATCTGCTAAGTGATTTGAGAGTGTATCAAATTTTAGATAAGGAGGATAAATGGATCCTGATAAGTTTCGAGAATCCAGACAGGCGATAAACCGAATGTATGACGATGTTAATATCTTAATTGATGACAAAAACCTTGAAGCCTCAACTGAAGGGTATGAAGCGGTTAACGCCAAATTAGAAAAACTTACCCCACAGGCAGAAGGTGAAATACAAGAACGTTCTGTTAAAAACTTGGGTATTAAAGTTGAGTCCCTTTTAACTTATATTGCCAAATTAAAACCCAAGAAAAAACCAAGAATATCAAATGAAAAACCCATTGAATGGGATGAAGCTCTTGTGAGCAAACTTTCAGAGACTTTTTTGAAAAAAGTATTTGCAAACCTAGCCGATGATAAAGAAGCCATGTTATATTTCAGTACATCTGGTAAAGGAATTCGCCCAAGTTATCA
>JAWSVH010000126.1:0-12326 GCA_033852015.1 Desulfobacula sp. | reverse complement strand
TACTGAAGCCAGACATAAACAAACGCCTTAAATGACCAACAGTTTATTGGCTATTGTAAAATAGAAATACACACTGACAATATCAATAGACGTCGTAACAAACGGACCTGTGGCAACTGCCGGGTCAATATTAAACCGTTCAAAACACAATGGAACCATTGAACCCACAAGAGCTGCAATGGACATGGAAGAGACGACGGCAAGCCCCACAGAAAATGCAAGCGCCAACGCAAAAGGCTCTGTGGCAAACGTAAACCGTGCAATGATCCCGATAAACAACCCATAAATAACGCCAAGAATAACGCCGACTGCAAGCTCTTTTAGCACGACTTTAGAAAAATCACTCAGATCAATTCTACCAGTGGCAATACCACGAACAACAATCGTAGAACTCTGGGTGCCTATATTTCCACCCATTCCCATAATAACGGGGATAAATGCGGCAAGACTGGTTAGTTTTGCAATCTCCTCTTCAAACCCACCAATAATAAAAAAGGCCGCTACGCCACCTAAAAAACTTGCAAACAACCATGGCAGACGAATTCTTGTGCCTCTGAAAACCGTCTGTGTCTCAATATACTCTTCACCCACACCCGCCATCTTCAATATATCTTCTGTGGCAGCTTCATGCAGAATATCGATAACATCATCTACGGTAACAATACCGACTATTTTAGCATCATCATCTACCACAGGAACAGCCAAATAATCATACCTTGAAACCAGCCTGGCAACTTCTTCTCTGTCAGTATAGGGTTTAACAGTAACAAGGTCTGTTGCCATAAAATCCTTTAAAGGTTTTTCCGGCGGCACAACCACCAGCTGTCTTAAAGAACTGACCCCTACAAGTTTTCCATATGTATCCACCACATAAATATAAAAGGGCATCTCAACATCCAGATATTTATTCTGCAATGCTTCGATAACCTCTCTGGCCACAACATCTTCTTCCAAAGCAATAAAATCTGTAACCATGAGGCTTCCAGCAGTATCTTCACCATAACTCATCAACTGCTCAACATTGTCTGATTCTTCTTTTTGCATTTTGGAAAGGATTTGATCAGAAAGTTCTTCATCTAAAAGATTAAGAAGGGATACAGCATCATCAGATGGCATATGATCAAATATCTCAACAAGCTTATCCAGTTCAACATTTTTAACAAATTCAAGAAAAAGACTCTCATCCAGCAAAGAAAAAAGCTGACCAATCTGTTCCGGATCGTCCATAAGCTTGAACAATCGTTCCTGATTGTAGGGGGACAATTCTTTAAAAGCCAGAGATAGGTCGGCCACATGGGTTTTTTTTATAATATTAAGTAGCTGTTTTGTGGCACCACGGCGCGACAGTCTCTTTAAACTAGTGGTCAAAATTTTTATTTGTTCTTGATGCATAATCTATTTTCCTGGTCACTCAAACAAACTGGAATCAAAGCATGATTTTTATATGGGCTTTTTCTTTTAGGGATTTGAGCCAAGCCTTAAATTTTCTATCAAGCTGCTCTCTGTATAAATCACCATGAATTTCATCATAGGCCTGTTCCTGAGTTTTGCCGCCTTCTATAACGATGTCCTGTACATAAAAAAGCTGAAATCCTTGAAACGTGGAAACAACATCCGAGTATTCCCCTTTATTTAATTGAGATATTTTGTCTTTTATAACCTGGGGGAAGCTATTTATTTCAAACAAACCTAAATCACCACCATCTAGCGCATTGGGTGCTTTTGAGTACGTTTTTGCAAGTTCAATAAAGTCTTTGTTTTCATCCAACATCTGTCTAACTTTATTAATTGTTTCTTCGTCATTCATTAAGATATTTCGAATATGATACTTTTTGACCCCAATATACTCACCCTTCTTTTCCTCATATCGTTTTTTGATCTCAACCTTACTGACAACCACTTTTGATTTAACTGTACGGTTAACCAATCTTGCCCTTAGAATTTGTTTTTCAAGGTTCTCTCTGTATTCTTCTAATGTATAACCTTCCTGTTTTAAGGCTGCCACAAAAGTTTCATCACTCAGTGATTTGTTTTTTTTTACATTTTCAATCGCCTCATCTACTTGAGCTTTTGAAACACTGATTCCATATTTTTTAGCTTCCTGCTGGGCCAATGATTTCTCAATCAAATCGTTAAGAACTTTTTTAGAAATACCCTTGATCGCCTCTTTTTTCTTTTCATCACTATAACCTGCAGACTCAATCTGCCTAAGGTATGGAGTCAAACCACTGTTTAACTGAATCTGTGTGATAATATCGGTGTCAGCAATAGCAACAATTCTATCTATAACTTCTGCAGATCCTGGGCTGCAAACGCCAAGAGCAATAATAACAAGAAAAAAAATAATCCCATCAGTTTTTAGTTTCATTTGCACTTCCTTTAGTCTCTTCTAACTCAATCATAAACGTCTTTAACTCTTCTTTATTAATTTCTATAGGATACTGGTTCCAAAGGTCCTGAATCCATTGTTCATATTTTTCCTGGGTTTTCTGCATCCGAAGACGAGAGACCAATTCGGTTTCACTATCAACCTTTTTATCAGCTTTGCTTGATATATCCGTTTTATCAGTTTTATGAACCGGGGGGGGTGGGTTTTCTTTCACTTTCAGTTTATTATAAAACTTTACAATATCCTGGGAGGTAATTTCGATCTTTTCAACAAGCTCCTGCTCTACTAATTTTTCTATGATCATATCTCGCCTAAACCGCTTTTTCCATAAAGCATAAGGAATCGCATTTCTCAGGAGCATCTGATCAAAACTATCATCGGGATAATCTTTTTTAAATTCAATTTCGGCACGCACCAACTCTTCATCTGTCACGACCACACCTTTTTGGACAGCCTCACTGAGAAGAATCATTTCCTCTGACAAAATTTGAACCAAATGGATCACCATCTCATTATATTCTGCCGAATTTTCATCAATATTATAGGGGTATGCTGCACGTTTAAGATCAAGTTCTTCAGAAAATTCAAAACTGGTAATTTCCATGGATGGCGTTTTAATTAAAAATACCGATTCGTTTATCTTTTCCGATTCACTGCACCCAGCAAAAATGATGACCACAAATAAAGCGAAGCCATAAAGAAAACTAATTTTAAGAAAATTGCCCACTGTTTTTTTCAACCCCAATATTATTTTAAATATGCACCCTTATTAAAAATAGTATTTTTACCACTACAATGAATATTGTGCAAGAAATTTCATGAAGGCAAACACAGACAGGACATTAACAAAATAAACTTTTAATAACACTCGAAAGATAATTTATAGACAGAAGGGAAAATACAAAAAAAAGGTTTTCTTTGAATGTACCTTTCAAAGAAAACCCTTTTAAAATTTTATTGAACCGTTACATTAACTGCTGCCGGTCCTTTTTGTCCATCTTCTATGTCAAAAGTGACTTTATCGCCTTCATTAAGCGATTTAAAACCTGTTGAATTGATCCCTGAGTGATGGACAAATACATCCGGCCCATCTTCTTGTTCAAGAAAACCATACCCTTTTGAGTCGTTAAACCATTTTACAATCCCATTTGCCATTGTGACCGTCTCCTTACTTAAGATGAATGATAATAGTTTCAAACCTCAGGTCTTGCCACTTTAACAGATGGGTCTTCCCTTTAGAACGAAACTGCTAAGCCCCTACCCAAGAGGCTTTCGTAAAGTATTATTGACTTTGAATTAAAAAATCAAGTTATTTTTTCAAATAAATTTATTTTTTTTCGCGAAAGCCCAGATTCCGCATGATAACAGGCTACCCAATGATTCTGATGCATTTTTCGTTCATCCATACATTTATTTTATGGATTTCGTCAATTTTAAATATCGCTGAAACATCCAATGATCAATGGGAATAGCTTAGAAAGCTGGCCAGAATATGGCTACGAAAAACAATCCAGATTCGCAGGTTTACTCAAAAAAATGACCTAACTCCAAAGTGCTTCAAAAAATAAAGCCCTTGAACATTTTTTTTGTCCGGTTTTTTTGTTTTTTCTGTTCCTGCCCCAATTGAAACAAGTAAATCTTGACCCAAAAAAAATTATCATATAGCATGAGCAAAAATTACAATAAACATCCGCTTTTAAGGATGTTATGCATTTTAAGTGAGGTTAAAATAATTTGATATGGATATTGCATCTTTTATCGGCATCATTTCCGGCCTTTCGTTAATTATCAGCGCTATTTTTCTAAGCGGAGATTTATATAATTTCGTTAATATTCAAGGATTCATGATTGTTTTTGGCGGAACTGTTGCCACCACCTTAATCACCTTCCAGTTCAAAGATGTCATTGCTGCCTTCAATGCAGCATATTTTGTTTTTTCAAAAGACAAAGAAGACCCCAATGATGCCGTTGCAACTATGATCATGTTAAGTCATATCAGTCGCCGTCAGGGCCTGCTAGAATTAAGCAAAGTCAAAACAGACTCATTATTTTTAAAAAAAGCCTGTGGCCTTTTAGCAGACGGATCCAGTGAAGAAGTCATTCGGGCAGCCCTGACCACAGAAATCCAGTCCCTTCAAATGCGCCATTTTATCGTTCAGGATGTATTCAGAAAAATGGGACTCTACGCCCCAGCCTTTGGCATGTTAGGCACCTTAATTGGCCTGGTGCAAATGCTCAGTCGTCTTCAAGATCCAGCAAACATAGGTCCTGCAATGGCAGTCGCTCTGCTAACAACCTTTTACGGGTCACTGTTTTCCACCTTATTTTTCCTGCCAATTGCCGGGAAACTTCGCAGCAGAACAGTTAATGAAATCATCAATCTTGAGATTCAAAGAGAAGGCGCTATTTCAATCATTAAAAACAATAACCCTTTAATCATATACGAAAAGCTATCCAGTTTCATTTCTTCAAGACTAAGAAAACCCATGGGAAAAATGAATCTAAAAAAGAAAAAATGAGAGACAACACTTACAATAATACATTCATTACCTACGATGATGATGCCGCGTGGCTCGTCACTTATGCCGACTTAATGACCATTCTTCTGGTCTTTTTTATTCTTTTGTACACCCTTGCCTTTTTTGAAAAAGAACAATATCGACATGCTGTCGAAAGTATAAAAGTTCAGTTAAAAGAAGACGAAAACCTTATCGGTCTAATGGAATTGATGGAAATACCTGAAACCGTTGATACGCAAATCACCATTGAAGACATTACCGGACTCCATTCAAGGGAAAAATCACTATTCGAGAACATCACGAAATTTGCGCGATCCAGCCAGCAGAACAAAAACATATCCACCCGAATTCTTGATGGGAAAATTATCGTTAGCATTAAAGGAAAAGCGCTTTTCAACTCCGGGTCTTCGGCTTTAAACTCCACCGCCATATCCATTTTTGATGAGATTATTCAAATTCTATATGATTATCCTGAGTACAATATAAATATCAAAGGTCATACAGATAACAATCCGATTTCTACACCTATCTTCCCTTCCAACTGGGAGTTGTCTGCAGTTCGAGCCACCACTGTATTAAAATATCTTGTGTCAAAGGGGGTCATTCCCCAACGGCTCACTGCGACAGGGTATGGGGCTGTCATGCCCCTTGTGCCAAATATATCTGACGAAAACAAAGCACAAAACAGGAGGGTTGAATTTGTTCTTGAGAAAAGAGAAAGCAAAAACTGAGGGTATCGACCATACTTCCACAGATCAAAGAGATTCTTTCCGATATGATTTTAAGGCTGGTCAAGGAATTAAAATCAAATTTAAAGAAACACATTTAGAACTCATCAATATTAGCGCAGGCGGTGTTGGCTTTGCCAACCAAGGATTTGAAACCCTTGATTTTGGTTACATTAATTTCACCCTTAATATCCCACAAAGTCATACAAAGCAAATCTCTTTTTTTGCAGGTTTAAGAATACTGAAAATTGATGAAGAAAATGTCTGTCACGGTATTTTTGAACAATGCACACTAGACCAGCACGAATTAATCCATAAATATGTATTAGAGATGCAAAAAAATGATCTTGCACGTTGACATGGACGCTTTTTTTGCTTCAGTAGAACAAAGAGATAACCCGACACTACAAAAAAAACCGATCATTGTTTCCGGACATTCTAAAAGAAGTGTAGTTTCAACAGCAAGCTATGAAGCCAGAAAATTTGGTATCCACTCTGCCATGCCGGTCTTTACAGCGAAAAAACAATGTCCAAATCTGATTATTGTCCCTGGAAACATGAAAAAATATAGAGAAGACTCCGCTAAAATAATGAAAATTCTTTCAGGTTTTTCTCCTTTTGTGGAACAAGCTTCTATCGATGAAGCCTATATGGATCTACATGGTTTAAAACGATTATCCGGATCACCTGAAAAGATTGCAAGAAAGCTTAAAAAAACTATTTTTGACCAGATAGGACTCACTTGCTCTATTGGAATTGCACCCATTAAATTTCTTTCAAAAATCGCTTCGGACATGGACAAACCGAATGGATTAACGATTATCCCAAAAGAACAGGTTAAATCGTTCATATCGGACCTGCCCATCCAAAAGGTACCCGGAATCGGGAAAAATGCAATGAAACAAATGGAAATACTTCAAATAAAAACGTTAGGAGATATCGAACAGTTTTCTCTTGCAGTATTAACAGCAAAATTTGGCAAGATAGGTGCTCGTTTGCTGGATCTTTCAAAAGGGATTGATACCACACAAGTGAACATCCAAAATAAACGCAAATCCATTTCTAGCGAAACCACATTAGAAAAGGATATTTCTAACTTTGAAGACATTAAACGTATTTTACTGGATCTCTCCCAAATTGTTGGCGCAACATTGAGAAAAAAAAATCTGATCTGCAACAATGTATCTATCAAACTCAAATTTTCTGATTTTTCACAAATTACTAGAAGCAAAAAACAAGAGACACCTATCTGCTCATCCACTGCCATTTTCAATGAGGCCCTTACCCTATTTAAAAAAGTTCGTTTAAATAAAAAAATTCGATTGGCAGGTGTTGGAGTCTCTTCTCTCAAAGACAAAAATACCCCAACACAACAAACACTTTTACCCTTTAATGACACCTCAAAAGAGCAATGGGAATCTGTAGACAGTGCTGTAGATTGTATATCAGAAAAATTTGGTTCTCATATCATCAAAAAAGCGTCTTTGAATCCGCAAAGAGGAAAGGGAGTTGCTGATGAAAAATAAGCTTCAAATCAAAATCATTGTACACGGAATGGTGCAAGGCGTTTTTTACCGGGCAAGCACCCAGAAAACGGCCCTTGGGTTAGGTGTAAAAGGCTGGGTTAAGAACATGCCGGACAGAACGGTTCATGCCCTCCTACAGGGAGAGCATGATATTCTTTCCCAGATGATAACGTGGTGTAAGAAAGGTCCTCCAGCCTCACAGGTTGACCATGTTGAAACCAAAAGACAAGATCTTACAACCGAATATGACACCTTTGAGATAATGTATTAAGTACCCTGAACGTTTCTTTCTTCTGGCTATCAAAAACATTCTGGATGATCATTTCACCTGATGCTATCCTGGTTTTTTAACTTTTATCATCTGTTAACTTTCATAAAACAAAAGCTGATTATTCCAAAAGATTTTTGGGGCCGCTTCACTTGTTTTTTTTAAGATATGCTTTTAAAACAGCCGTATGAATATCTGCCGCCACGTGAACCGCGCTTTTCCCCCAGAGTGGATCCCACCCCGCCGGATTGGCAGTACAAAAAAACTGAACCTCAAGACCAAACCGGGTTAATGCATCCTTCACCGGCATATTCTTGATCTTTTTGGCTGCATTCCACGTTGCTCCACATGGCGCTCCCCTTAACACCTTAATTTGGGTAATGATATTATTTTCTATCTCCACCTCAATTTCAGGTGCTCCAAACTCTTCTCCATAGTCTCCAAGACCACTGTTTTTTGGAAGCGTACAGCATGTACGCGGACAAATTGCCTCGCCGGAAAGTATCTTTCTTCCAGAAGCGATCACCGGAATATTTAATTTTTTACATAAAATACTTAAATCCTCAGAAAGATCTCGATGCGTCAAATAGTCGAGCACAATATCGGCATCAATGGTCTCGGGCAAATAGTCAGATGAATCATCAATCAAATCAGGAAGAGTCTCATCAATATCATAGGTTTCAATAATAAAGCGTTTATCGCCAAAGGTATTTATACCCTCTATCTTACTTTTTCCAGACCCATTCTGCTGGAATACCATAATTTTTTGCATCAATTAAAATCCCATATCTTCATTCACAAGAATGATTTTTATTCTGTTTTTCTGAAAACATTTTTCTGTAATTGTCCAATAATTACAAATCCGATCAGGACTACTGCAGTCCTGACAAATACCTGTGGTATGGCAGGGCGTTTTTTTGTCAAGGTTCATGACATTTACAGGAGCAGCATAATTTTTTATCCGGATCATGGCATCTTCCAAGTCTGTGCAGATCTTATTTCTGCCAATAATCAGCAATACATTTTTAGGGCCCCACATAATTGCAGCAACCCGATTTCCCACCATGTCCAGATTTACCAGATGACCTGCTTCTGTGACCGCATTGGTACCCGTAATAAATAGATCCACCAACAAAGACTGGCGCCGTAACTCCAACATCTCTTCTCCAGAAAGCTTCTGATCAAAAGTATTAAGAACCTCCATGTCTGGATTATCCTTTAAGGCATGGAAAAGACCGGTTGATACAAAAGATACTGACCCTCCCCAAGAAACACTTTTGGGCGCAAGTTTAGGAATGATATCATTAACAGCAATTTCTTTTGCTTCTTTGGCATCCTGGGCAATACAAACTTCAAAATTATTATTCTCAAGACTTTCTTTAACTGATTCCAGCTTAAGGTTCCAATAGTTATCAATTGGTTTTTTCATCTTTTATCCTTTTTTTTTGTAACTGATAAACGCTCAAATTTTCCAGACAGTATACGCCCAAATCATTTTATCATGCAATAAAAATTTATGGCTCATTTTAACGAAATTGATTAATTAAAAGGACCTTGGCATATCTTACTTATTTTTTCGTTTTAATATTCCCAGAGTTTGCGTCATTTCAAGTTCCTGATAATTTCCAGATTCAAGAGCAATATTGTATACCTGTCTTGGGGCCTGTCCCCCTTTTTGAGGATCCAAAAAGATATCATGAATAACCA
Source organism: Desulfobacula sp. (assembly GCA_033852015.1). Classification (GTDB taxonomy): domain Bacteria; phylum Desulfobacterota; class Desulfobacteria; order Desulfobacterales; family Desulfobacteraceae; genus Desulfobacula. The sequence goes on along the minus strand of JAWSVH010000126.1, from coordinate 3,189 downwards.
GAAAACCTGAAGGCTGGATATGGCAGGCCCATGTAAGATAATCATTATGCGCAGCATCAAAGGAATGCCCACCGTCTATAAACAACATGGAAATTGGTGTGGCCCAGGATTTTCCTGCAATACTTGAAGAAGCAACAACAGGCACAACAGTATTCTCCAAGGACTCTTGGCAAATAATTTTTTGGAAAAAAGGTAAGGTATTCACCCGGGATAATAAAGAATCATACAACTCCGGATCAAAATATTGCTCACCTTTTTGCTGTTCTTCAGAACCTTTGTGATGATCTATAGAATATAAAATGGAAGCATTGAGTTTACATGCAGAACCAATAATATAGGCGGATTTACCACAATAGCTTCCGATTTCAACAACAGGACCATTTTTTGAAGCCTCAAGACAAACCTGGTACAATCGAACAGCTTCTTCTTTGGCCATAAATCCTTTGATCTTTTCCCACACATCAAAATCAATCATCGTCATAACTTTTCACAAGAACTTCACGGGGTTTGGAACCAATCTGGGGACCGACAAGACCTTCATGCTCCATCATTTCAACTAATCTGGCCGCTCGATTATATCCGATTCGCAACCTTCGCTGGACAAAAGAAATGGAAGCCTGACGAGTCTTGGTGATTAAAGAGACAGCCTCATCATATTTTTCATCATAATCTGCTTCATCAAATTCTTTTTGTTCATCATCACTACTACCAACTGTCACCTCTTCAATATAATTCGGTGGTCGCTGGGATTTTAAAAAAGCCGTAACTTTAGAGATCTCATCTTCAGAAATATAAGCACCCTGTATACGAACCAAGCGCCCTGCCCCAGGTGGACAAAAGAGCATATCACCGTTGCCTAACAAACTTTCAGATCCACCCCCATCAAAAATCGTCCTGGCATCCACCTTTGAAGAGACCTGAAAAGATATCCGAGTGGGGAAATTGGCCTTTATACTTCCGGTAAGAACATCAACAGACGGTCGCTGAGTAGCGACAATCAAATGGATACCGGCAGCTCTTGCCATCTGAGCCAGCCGTGTCAATGCAAATTCCACATCTTTGCTTGCCACCATCATCAAATCGGCCAATTCATCCACAATGACCACGATATAAGGCAGCTTTTCAAATTTATCTGCTATTTCATCCTCGGATTCAACCGTAATTTCATTCTTTTTAATCGCCACCATATCGTTGTATTGAACAATATTTCTCAGGCCACTTAATTCCAGAAGCTCATAGCGCCGTTCCATCTCCCGAACCGCCCAGAAAAGTGCATTCGTGGCCTTTTTCATATCGGTTACCACAGGGGAAATCAAATGCGGGATGTCATTATACACAGAAAGTTCGATCCGTTTAGGATCAATCATGATCATCTTGATATCGTCTGGAGAGCCTTTATACAACAGACTGATAATCATGGAATTTAACCCCACACTCTTTCCTGTCCCCGTAGCTCCTGCAATTAAAAGATGGGGCATGGAATCCATGGTGGTCACCATGGGTTTGCCCAAAAGATCTTTTCCCAGCCCCAGGGTCAAAAAAGAAACAGATTTCGAAAACTCATTTGAACCAATTAACTCCCTTAAATTTACTATATCTCTTTCATCGTTGGGAATTTCGATCCCCACGACATCCCTGCCCGGAATAGGCGCAACAATCCGAATACTGATGGCACTCAAAGCAAGTGCCAGATCATCTGACAAACCCGCTATTTTACTAATCTTAATACCCGCAGCAGGCTTATATTCAAACGTGGTGATCACGGGTCCTGGAAGGATTTCAACCACCTCGCCAAATACATTAAAATCATTGAGTTTGGCTTGAAGTATACGACTTTTTTCTTTGAGCAAATCGGTATCCACCTTTCTTTGAGTTTTCTTTTTTTCTTTTAAAAAAGACAACTTAGGCAGATTGAATTCGGTATTTTCCCGGATATCATTAAAATCCAAATCCGGTTTAAAAACACTATCATCTTCTTCCAATTCTACAATATTTGGTTCTACAATATTCGGTTCCACAATATTTGGCTCAAAGACAATTTCAGCGTCCTGACGTATCACCGTCTTTTTTTCAGAACTTGTTTCAGGCAGTTTAATCAATACATCATCGGTCTGGGCAATGGGTGTAATATCAATCAGTTTCTTTCTTTCTTGGCGCTGTTCCTGCCAGATGCTGTATTTTTCATTTATAAAATCAAGCCCTTCGGAAAAATCATTCTTCATGATGTTTATAATCTCAGCAGTTTTTGTACGAATAAATTGCCCTACAGATAAAACAGAGACGCCCGTTGCAAGAATAAAACCAATTAACAAAAAAAAGACCAAAAGAATAATACAGCCGGTGATATTGGCATATTTTAATAAAAAAGAAGTGAATGTAATACTGATGATCCCACCGGACGAAATGGTGGTACCTAACATCGGATAGGTGTCCTTAAAAAGAAACAACATACCACCGGTGCCAATCATTAAAAACAACCCACCCAAAAGAGTCATCCAGATAATATGTGCCGAACGTTCTTTTAACAACCACACGCCTGAAAACCCAAAAATTACCGGCAGCCAGAAAGCACCCAGACCAAATAGAAATATGGATAATCCGGCGATATGAGCACCCAACAGACCAAAAGAGTTATGAATATTATTAGGAATGGTAAAAAATGAACGACCAACGCTGGGATCAGACGCATGATAAGAAAAAAGGCTGACAGCGGTTAAGACAATAAGAAAAAAAAGGAGTATGCCATATAATTCTTTTTTCATATTTCAATAATAATCGGCACGATCAAAGGTTTTCTATTAATAGCAAAGGCAAAATACTGTTTTAATGCCCGCTGTAATTTCTTTCTCATCAATTCAACCCTCGAGTCAATTCCGACCTCCATCTCTTCAACAATTTCAAGGATAACACACTGTGCATCATCCACCAGATATCCTGTTGCAGAATCAAAAACAAATCCTTTGGATACCAGTTCCGGTCCATAAAGAACCACTCCGGTTTCCTCATCAATAATCATTGTAACCACCACAAGGCCACCTTCAGAAAGTTCCCGCCGTTCCTTTAAAACGCTTCTGCCCACATCCCCAACACCTTTTCCATCAATAAGAATTCTTCCGGTATGGACCTGGCCATCAATTCTACCGCCATCTTTATCAAATGCAATAATGTTGCCGTCTTCAGCCACAATCA
>JAWSVH010000306.1:0-826 GCA_033852015.1 Desulfobacula sp. | reverse complement strand
GCTCCACAATTAATAACCACCATGGGCCCATCATATCTTGAACTATTTTTATGAATTGCCCTGGCAATTAACTCTTTACCCGTACCGCTCTCACCGGTAATCAAAACAGAGGAGTCAGACTTTGATACTTTCCTTGCTGTCTCCAATACATTGGCCAGCCCCTTGCTGGCGCCTGCAATCCCCTCGCGATCAAAAACCATTTTAGAGGATGTCATAGTTAAATCCGCTGGCACGCCTGATTCTATAGAAGCATTTGGAGCAACTATCATTTTAAAATCTTTTCAAGTTTGTCAGAAATCGCTTCGGCTGTAAATGGCTTCACAACATAATTTGAAACGCCTGCCTGAACTGCCTCTATTACATTTTGCTTCTGGGCTTCAGCCGTGACCATCAAAAAGGGAACTCCTTTAAATGAATCACTTGCTCGGACTTTCTTTAAAAGCTCCAATCCGGTCATTTTAGGCATATTCCAATCAGAAATAATCAGATCAATGCTCTGACCTTCAAGTACCTCCCAAGCCGTTGTACCATCATCAGCCTCCACAAGATTTTTAAAACCAAGCTGTTTTAAAATATTCTTAAGAATACGCCGCATGGTTGCAAAATCGTCAACAATCAAAATCTTGATGGATGTGTCCATTGCCACAGTTTCCTCCTTCTATAGATTAAGACTCCCTTCCTATCTTTCAAAACACACCTCAATGGTAAAATCGCCATGATCTGTATTAAAGGGAATAGCAATTTTTGGCCCATCTGTATAGTGAATAATACTATGTTTTTTTCCAGTAATCACTGAAGGTATTGCAGCTTTAAATTGTTTTCCGGT
>JAWSVH010000125.1:0-9490 GCA_033852015.1 Desulfobacula sp. | reverse complement strand
ATATCTGTAAAATACTTATAGCCGCCAAATTGATCACCAAAAGTCAGGCTCAGGATCTGCTAAGAAAAGAGAAACAAGTTAAAAATATTATTTTCAAGCAGCAGGTGAAAAAAAATCCTAAGATATCCATCGATCAGCAGTCAGCCTCTATCACTTTTATTGAGGTGGTTTTATATTTGAAAATTGAACGTTTGGATAAGCCTGCAATAATTATTGATGAAGACTTGATCTACAAAACTCTGGCGACAGCCTGGAAAGTTCGATATGTAAAAGTTGATCCTTTGAAGTTGGAACTGAATCTGGTCACAAGAACAATATCAAAATCATTTGCCGCAAAATATTTGCTGTTACCGTTAAAAATTGAAGAGGGAAAACTGATTGTTGCAACCCCTGATCCTTTTAATGATGAAGCAATAAAAGATGTGGAAAGGGTGGCTAAACTAAAAGTTGTGCCAGTGATCAGTCCTCGGTCTGATATTAAAAAGATGATTGATGAATTTTTTGGGTTTAGACATTCCATATCAGCAGCAGCAGACCTTTTTTCATCCAAGGGGATTGATCTTGGTAACCTTGAACAATTTGTCAGTTTAAAATCTCTTGATGAGGTCCCGTCAACTGACCAGCATATTGTCAACGCGGTTAATCATTTGTTTTCCTATGCTTTTGATCAGAAAGCCAGTGATATTCATATCGAACCCAAACGCGATATTTGTCTTGTACGGATGCGTATAGACGGGGTGTTGCATACGGTCTATAAATTGCCTAAAAAACTTCATAACGCTGTGGTTAGCAGGGTAAAAACCCTATCGAGGTTGGATATGGCGGAAAAGAGACGTCCACAGGATGGTCGGATTAAAATGGAAAAAAATAAAACCGAGGTGGAAATAAGGGTCTCGACGATTCCGGTGGCATTTGGTGAAAAGCTGGTACTTAGAATTATGGATCCGGATATTCTTTTTCAAGATTTGGAAATGCTGGGTTTTTTCCCTGAAGATTTTGACCAGTATAAGAAATTGATTGGCATGCCGTTTGGTATTGTCCTTGTAACAGGTCCTACCGGGTCTGGTAAGTCCACGACTCTGTATTCGACGCTAAGAACACTATCTTCACCGGAAGTGAACATTACAACCATTGAAGACCCCATTGAAATGATTCACGAAGAGTTTAATCAGATTTCTGTCCAACCCGCAATAGATGTGACATTTGGCGGGGTTTTGAAAAATATACTTCGGCAAGATCCTGATATTGTGATGGTGGGTGAAATCAGAGATCTGGAAACGGCACAAGCGGCAGTCCAGGCAGCACTAACCGGTCATCTTGTGCTTTCGACACTCCATACCAATGATGCGCCAACCACTATTTTCAGATTGCTGGATCTGGGAATTCCACCGTATCTGATTCATTCTTCTTTAGTGGGGATTGTTGCTCAACGCTTGGTAAGGAAAATTTGCCCTGATTGTGCACAGGAATTTGAAATAGATGCAAAAGAGTTGGCGGAATTAGGCTTAAAGGTGGCGATCCAGGGGAAGGTTCGTTTGAAGCATGGGAAAGGATGCAGCAAGTGTCGGAATACCGGTTATAAGGGGCGTACCGGTATATATGAAATTATGCCATATTCAGAGTCTCTCAAGCAGATGACTTCGGCAGATGCAAGTCTTGAATCGTTGAGGAACAAAGCGGTGGAAGAAGGTCTTGTCCTTTTGCGCCAGAGTGGGATTAAAAAAATGCTCAAAGGGCATACCACATATCAGGAGATTCTGCGGGTTACATGGGACCAAATGTAACCCAGCGTTTCTTATCTTTTAATTGACCATATCGTTGGGATGAATTGCATACTTTGAAGATAAAATCATCACTGTGGATGAAATGTCCTCGGTATGGAGTACAATCAATTTTCCAGACTCTAAATTTTCCAGTTGGATTTGATCTGAACTTTTTTTCTGGGGCCACAGATTGTTATTTTTAAGTTCATTTGTTCGCATGACGGCGTAAATTTGACCGGGTTTTACACTGTCTTTGCCTTTGTTGATAAAAGCGATGATATAATCATTGATCATAACATGATCGTCTTCAGAACAAATAATTCGAGCGTCAAGAGGGGCGGGGTTGTTTTCAACCGCCAGCACAGAATCCCGTTTATAATACTCCATGACCATATCGCCACTTCCTACCGTCCGATAGCTATTGGTTATTAAAGCTGTGGCATAAGAGACGTTATGTTTAAGTATCTTTATTCGGGCTTTGATCAGATGTTTTGTTCCTATGAAGTTTTTTTTATCTAATTTTGTTTTTACGTGGTTTGTTGTAAAAATTTGGTATTCTTTACCCGGTACTAATATCCCTTTGCCCGAGGGTTTGATATAGATAATGTCACTTTTAGACATCATGAGTTTGCCATCTTGTTCTTTGATAACTTTTCCAAGAGACGTCTGGGTATCTTTTTTCAAAAACCCCACATGGTCTATTTCAGAATAGGAAAAAGAAGGTTTTACCTTAACCGGTGGTTTTGCAGGGAGTTTTTTGACTTCAACAACGATTGGTTTTAAGGGCGCTCTTTCTTTTAAAAAAATCCGTATTCTTTTACCAGGATAAATCCAGTGAGGGTTTTTTATGTCTTTATTTATCTTCCAGAGGCCAGGCCAGTCCCATTGAGAATCATAAAATTTTTGAGAAAGATCCCATAGTGTATCCCCTTTTTTAATGGTATAAAAAAAGCCGGAATCTTCTCCAGGGATAAATTCTTCTTCCACATCTTTTAGTTCTGCCAATCCGGGAGAACATAATACAAGCGCCCAAAGGGTTAAAACAAAAACGATCATTATTGTTTTATGGTTCTGCATATTTCCTCCTGATTCGCTGTGAATTAATCGTCAATTCTTGACTTTATTTAAACTACTGTTCTATAAAAAGTCAAGAATTGATGCGAATATCATTGAATTGGAACCTAAATGAAACATATTGCCAACTTGTTGTTTGAAGCGCGTATCTTAAAGGATATTGTTCGATCCGGGTATGCATTCCTCGGATCAGGAAAGGAAAGTATCGCTGAACATAGTTTTATGACAGCATTTATTTGTTTTACTATGTCTAGGCTTGAACCGGATATCGATACGGAAAAACTTTTATCCATGGCGCTGGTGCATGATATCGCAGAGGCCAGAACAGGTGATTTTAATTATGTTGAAAAAAAATATTCTAAAGTTAATGAAGCCAAGGCTATTTCTCATTTGATAAAGCCGTTGCCTTTTGGTAAAGATATTAAAACCTTGGTAGAGGAGTTTAACCTAGGCCAGTCTATAGAAGCAAAACTTGCAAATGATGCCGATCAGATATCTTTTATACTTGAATTGAAAAAAATAAAAGATCTTGGGGCAAAAGGTCCCGAAAAATGGCTTCCTTATGTTCTTGACCGACTGAAAACAAAAACAGGCAAAAAGATAGCTCAAAGTGTTATGGAAACTGATTGGGATGAATGGTGGGTCAATGATTACTCTGAATAAATATAGTATGATAGATCATTATGGATACCATGATTAAAGAATATATATCTATATTTTATATTTGCGATTCTATGGCCAGAGAGGATTTGTCGATTTTTTCAAAGTCAAATGGAGTTCTCCTTCAGACCTGTGATGATTTCGCATTGGCAAAAGATCAGATAGCCTCTAAGAGGCCTGATCTGATTCTGATCGAGACAGATATGGATAAAATAGAAGATTTAAAAGCAATATTCGCTTTTTCAGAAGAATCAAAAACAGTGATTTTTAGTATTGTACATGCATTTCCTGATTCTGAAAAAAGGATCAAATTGATGGATATCGGCATAGATGATATTTTGGTTCAGCCTCTTTTAATGTCAGAAATTAAAGGAAAATATAAGGTATATCAGACCCTTGATGATTTGATACAAAAAGATATAGCTCAAGAGAAAAAGGTCAAAAAAGGTCTTGAAGACCTGGATAAGTTAAATGATGAGGTCAAGCGAGTAAAAGAGGAATTATATGAGGAGAGAACCACTTTAAATAGTGCACTAAAACAAATTAATCAGATGACCTTGGAGCGAGAGCGGCTTAAAAAAGAAAAAAAAATAGTCCGGGAAAATCTTAATGAGAATACCCAGGGATTTTTTGATATCTTCTGCCAGTTAATTGAAATAAGAGTTGAAAAAAATCGGGGGCATGGTGCGCGGGTTGCACATATTGCAAATTTTATCGGAGAACAGCTCAAGTTTGATGAAAAAAAGTTGGACGATCTTGGAAAAGCTGCTATGTTACATGAAATCGGGCTTCTTTTTATTCCCGAGAAGATATTACAAAAAAAAGAAGAGCAGCGTTCAACATATGAAAAAGATTTATTTATACAGTATCCTGTTAAGGGTGCCGATTTATTGTCTCACTGTTCTGAATTTGAGAATGCGACTCAGATTATCCGCAGTTTAAATGAAAAATCGGATGGAACTGGCAGCCCGGAAGGATTAAAAAGGAGATATATCCCTTTATCCGCGAGAATTTTAGCAGGAGCCGATGTGTTTGATTCTCTTAAAGAGCAAAAAGGGGTGAATAGTCTGGAGATATTCTTAGAAAGATTGGAGGAGTTTTCAGGCAGTCGTCTGGATCCGAATATTGTTTCCTGGCTGGAAAAGTACGCGGTTCTACATATGGGGTCTGATGCGTATCAGGTAAAAGGTGTTGGTGTTCATCAGCTCGAACCTGGGATGACTCTTGGTACAGCGATTTTTACAAACACCGGGACGAAACTTTTTTCTGTAAATACTTTACTTACACCGGATGCTATTGATAAGATTAAAAAATATAACAGGGAATATCCTGTTGATGAAACTGTTTATATAAGGGCTTAGAAAATGGATATATCTTCGGTTATCGGCGTTGTTTCTGGTATGGGGTTTGTCCTTGGAACCATCCTGCTTGGTGGCAGTATTATGATGTTTGTCAATATCCCTTCTGTTTTGATTGTGGTGGGAGGAACGATGGCAGCCTCAATGGTTGCATATCCTTTGGCAGATTTTTTAAGTGTGTTTAAAACCACCATGAAAGTATTCATTTTCAAACTTCAGCCGCCTGAAGAAATCATAAATAGCTTAGTTGAAATTTCGAATAAGGCACGAAAAGGCGGCCTTCTTTCTATTGAAGGAGATATCCAAAGTGCCAGTGATCCTTATCTTGCCCAAGCCCTACAGATGACAGTTGATGGTGTGAAAACTGCTGATATTGCGGCCATCATGCAAAAAAAGATGGCTTTAACCAAAAAAAAGCTTGATGTTGGTGCAAATATTTTTGGTAGCATGGGTGCCTATGCACCGGCATTTGGAATGATTGGAACATTGATTGGGCTGGTACAGATGCTTGCCGGTCTTGATGATCCTTCATCTATCGGTCCTAAAATGGCGGTGGCGATGATTACAACCTTTTATGGTGCTGTAATGGCCAATTTGTTCTTTATCCCTATGGGCGATAAATTGACAGGGCGAAATGAAGAAGAAATTACCAATATGAATATTGTTTTTGAAGGAATCATATCCATTAGGGAAGGAGAGCATCCTAAATTGATGGAAGATAAGCTCAATATCTATCTGGGTGATGGAAAAGATGGCAAAGAAACCAGTGAATAGAAAGAGAACATTAAATGGCTGATGATCATTCTGCAGAAGCTGAAGATGAAATAACGTTATCTTCACCGGAAGAAGAGAAGAAAGAGGCGGCGGCCGGTGCACCGGCATGGATGGCAACATTTGCCGATCTGGTCACGCTTTTAATGTGCTTTTTTGTCTTGCTTTTTGCGATGAGTACTACCCAGCAGGAAACCTATAAAGAATTGGTAAAATCATTGAGAAGTGCATTGGGAGCCCAGGCCGTCCCTGAATCTGGTACTAGAGAAGGTCTTACCATGCACGCTGTCCCTTCTGAAGAACCCTCTGAAAATCAAGCAATTGATGAACTGGGCGGTATGATTGAAAAAGAGATGGAAGAAATTGTCAGTGAGGTTCGGGAACTGGTTTTGTTCAATAAACTGGGAGGAGAGGTCAGTGTCACTAAAACAGAGGATGGCGTTGTGATCACCTTGTCTGACCTTTTATTGTTTAAAAAAGGAGGTACGGCGTTGGCTCCGAAAGGTATGGATATTCTGAAAAAGGTGGCCGTGGTCCTTGCAAAATTGGCATATCATGTTAAGATTAAAGGTCATACAGACAGTGCGCCTATGAGTTCAAGCAGGTATCCATCAAATTGGGAATTGTCCAGTGCCAGAGCTTCTACGGTTGTTCGGTTGCTGATTGTGAATGGCGTGCCTCCGCAGTATATTTCAGCAGAAGGGTATGCGCATTATCATCCTGTAGCCACCAATGATACAGAAAAAGGAAGATCATATAACCGCAGGGTAGAGATCGTTTATGAAAGAGACAGTATTGCACGGCAATTCACTGAAATGAGGATGGGAAATTAGAAGAAAAGTGGAACACAAATTAGTGGTAAAAAAAAAAAGTAAAAAAAACCTAGATGAAATTGAGGTAACATCCCGCCTGCTCAACCTTATTTTTGATATGCCGGTAGCCCAGCAATTGGATCTTTTAAAATTGTTAGATTCAAATGGTTACAAGGGTGCAAGAAAACAGGAACGAACAGATTTGAAAAATCCCTGGGTGGTTGTAATCGATCCGAAGAAAGATCTTCAAACTTCTTTTATCAGAGATATCAGCCGATGTGGAATGTTCATCGAAACGACCGCTTCTTTTTCGATTGACGAAAAAATAACCATGAATTTTCAGGTACCTGCCAGTCGGAAAATATTTAAAATTGTAGGAGATGTTGTCCGGTGCCAAAAAGATGGTGTCGGTGTGAGATTTGAACGGCAGGCGACTTGATCAAATAATAGCTATCGTTTTATTATGACTTTTTTTTTTGGTTTTTAGGTTTAACCAGATGGTCTAATTTCTCTTTTTCAGCAGAAACAATTTTTATAAGCGCATCATAGGGAATATCTTTTTTCATGCCCGGGCAGGAGTTGGCCATGATATTCCAGTTTTCAGGATGCTTGATGACGGCTGCAATAAAGGGCCATGCTTTACACATGTATGGTTTTACCGGGTGAATGGTGCATTGTTTAACTGAATCAAAAAATAGACAGCGGCCGTCTTCTCCACGCGTTAGTACATGCCTTGATCCAGATGGGTCGCAATATTGATCTGTAAATTTATCCGGATCAGATTGAATAAATTGTGCAATATTTAAAATATCCTGTTTGGTAACGTAAGTCCCACCAAAACCTTTACAGCAATCTCCGCATAATTTGCATTCAAATATATCTTGGTGAGTTTTGTACTTAGAATCCATGTCGTTTTTCCATCGCTTTTTGCATTGTTAACTGATCAACATATTGAAGATCGCCACCCATCGGAATCCCAGAGGCGATTCGGGTAATTTTAATGGCTATCTTTTCAAGCTTAGAAAGAATATAGGAAGCGGTTGCCTCACCTTCAACATTGGTTCGGGTTGCAATAATAATCTCTTTTATCCGCTTGGGGTTTGCCCGGGCAAATAACTCTTTAATTCGAATATCATCAGGGCCGATACCATCAATGGGAGAAAGAGCCCCTCCCAAAATATGGTAGGATCCTTTAAAGACATTTGATTTTTCTATGGCAGCCATATCCGTTGGGTTTTCAACCACGCAGATCATACTTTGATCCCGTAAAGGATCGATACAGGTTTTACAGGTCTCTTGGTCTGTGAGGGCAAAACAGATGTTGCACAGGCGGACATTGTTCTTTAATTCGATAATGTCCGCAGCCAGTATTGCAGCTTCATGATTCGGGGCGTGCAGAATATGAAGTGCAAGTCTTTCCGCTGTTTTTTTGCCAATACCTGGTAACTTGGACAGACTGTCAATCAAACATAAAATAGGTTTGGGATAATGGTTCATGCTTTTAAAATGCCCGCTTTTACATGCCGGGGATATTAAGGCCTCCGGTCAGTTTACCCATCTCTTTGGAGACCATTTCCTGGGACTTGTTCAAGGCATCATTTACAGCGGCTATAACAAGGTCCTGAAGCATTTCAACATCTTCAGGATCAATTATTTCTTTTTCTAAAACAATGGATTCTATTTTTTGACCGCCATTGGCAATGACTTTGACCATCCCACCACCGGCAGAAGCTTCAACCGTTTTTAAAGTCAAATCCTGCTGGGTTTTAAGCATTTTTTTCTGTAGTTTTTGTGCTTGTTTCATCATGGAATTCATATTGTTCATTTTATATATCTCCAGTCTATAAATTGATTATTTGGCCATCAAACATTTTTTGTGCATCAACAACCAAAGGATGGCTACGAGCAGCATGTTTGGCTTTTGTTTCATTTTTTATGTTATTGTTTAGTGATATTGTTTTTGATGTTACGTTAATAACGAGCTGTTTGTTTAAAAAGTCTTTACACAACTCTTTGAGTTGAGACTTTTTGCTTGCAAGCCGTTTTTGATCAAAAGCGGTACACTCTTTCAGATTAATGACAATTTCATCCTTGCCATCATCATTTGGGGTTGTTTTTGATAAAAGGGCATAAATAAAGGGGAATGATTTTTCAATTTTTTTTAAAAAATTTATCCATGTTTTTTCTTCGGTTTTAGCGGTCTGACTATCAGAAACAGTCGGTTTCTCGAGTATCTCATTTGGCATGGGTGGTTCTGGTTTTGGGTTTGGACGTGGTGTTTTGGGTAGCGGTAAAACCTGTTCGTTTATCATGTCATTCCCAGGGATTTCTTGAGCGATCGGCTGGCTGTACTGAACACCACCCGGAGAGCCGGCCACCTGCTTTGCCAGGGTGTCGAGTCGTAAGATAATTTGATCGATTTGTTCGCCTGGGTTAATTTCAAGAAGTCTTAGCAAGACTGCTTCAATGGCCGTTTTTGAATGGGATGAATACTTGACCATGGTTTCTTCAGTAAGAAGTTTTTGTAAAATAGCCGTTAAATAGTTTGAAGATAATTTAAGTGCGGTTAAATATATTTTCTCTTTTTCAGAATTGGGAATGTTTGCAGCTGAGCTTTCTTTCCCACAAATTTTAATGACACAAAAATTTCTAAAATGTTCAATAAGATCAGAATAATATTTTTTTAAATCAATACCCGAATCGTTTATGATCTCGATACTTTCAATAAGTTTTGCCCCGTTGTTTTCAAACACACAGCTTGATATGTCATGCAACATCTGACGATCTAAAATTCCAAGGCTCTCCAGGACACTTTTGTGGTCAATTACACCGCTTGGTGCAGAAGACAATACCCGGTCCAAAAGGCTTAAGCTGTCCCGAATTGAACCATCTGCCTCTTGAGCAATCAGTTCCAGGCTTTTACGTTCAATATCAAAACCTTCTTGTTGGCTGAGGCGTTCAAGATGATCAAGAATGGATGTCAGTGTAATCCTGCCAAGGTCATGTCTCTGGCATCTGGACAATATGGTCGCAGGGATCTTGTGAACCTCGG
>JAWSVH010000124.1:0-19423 GCA_033852015.1 Desulfobacula sp. | reverse complement strand
TTGAAGAAACATTAAAAAGTGGCCGGGCAACGTATTATAGCCGGTCAAGAAATACATTATGGAAAAAAGGTGAAACATCAGGACATGTGCAGTATATAAAGGAAATCCGGGTGGATTGTGATAAAGATACCGTGCTCTTAAAAGTGGATCAGGTTGGAGATGCTGCCTGTCATAAAGGTTATAAAAGCTGTTTTTTTTCGAAGATTGAGAACAATGAATTAAATATTGTTGAAACAAAAATTTTTGATCCTAAAAAGGTGTATAAATAATGGAAAAAATATTAAAATTAGGTATCCCAAAGGGGAGCCTTCAGAATGCGACGGTCAATCTTTTCCAACAATCTGGGTGGAAGATAAATGTGAACGGAAGAAGTTATTTCCCGGATATCAATGACGAGACCATCGAGTGTGCCCTGTGTCGTGCCCAGGAGATGTCCATTAACGTTCAAAGCGGTATCATAGATGTGGGTTTGACCGGTCTTGACTGGATTGCTGAACACGAATCTGATGTCCATGTGGTTACGGATCTAATCTATTCAAAGGTTAGTGCCCGACCAGCAAGGTGGGTGATTGCTGTTGCAAAGGATTCTCCGATTAAGACGCTTGAAGATCTGAAGGGAAAAACGATTTCCACAGAGTTAATGCAGTTTACAAAACGTTTTTTTGAAAAGCGAAATATTGATGTAAATGTAAAATTTTCCTGGGGAGCCACAGAAGCAAAGATTGTTTCAGGACTTGCCGATGCCATTGTTGAGATTACAGAGACTGAAAGTACCATTCGTGCGCATAACCTTAAAGTAATCCATGAGGTTATGGAAACCAATACTCAACTGATTGCAAATAAAACTGCCTGGAAGGATCCTGCAAAAAGAGAGAAAATTGAGCAGATTGCACTGTTGTTGCAGTCCGCTTTGATGGCCAATAAGATGGTGGGCATTAAAATGAATGTGCCTGAAGATAAGATAGAAGCGATCGTAGAACTTTTGCCAAGTCTTAATGGACCCACCGTTGCTTCTTTGTATAAGTCTGACTGGTACTCTGTGGAGAGTATCGTAGATTCGGAGATGGTTAGAGATCTTATCCCTAAGCTACTCAAGACTGGCGCGGAAGGAATTATTGAATATGCCTTAAATAAGGTATTATGAAGGTCTTATAGATGATGCCTGCGGATCGATGCAAGAACATCACGCCATTTATAGTGATGGAAATTCTCGAGAAAATCCATAAGATGGAGGCACAGGGTATTGATGTGATCCATATGGAGATCGGGGAACCTGATTTTGATGTGCCTGAATGTGTCAACAAAGTTAGCATGGAAGCCCTTTTGGCCAATGAAACTCACTATACTCACAGCCTGGGGGATATTCGTCTCAGGCAGGCCATCAGCGACTATCATAAGGCTACGTATAATACCACGATAGATCCGGATCAGATTTTAGTCACCTCGGGAACCTCGCCTGCCATGCTTTTGTTGTTTTCTGCGTTGGTAAATCCTGGAGATGAGATTATTATTTCTGATCCCCATTATGCCTGTTACGCTAACTTTATTAATTATGTTCAGGGGGTTCCTGTAACTGTACCTGTATTCGAGGAAGAAGGGTTTATTTATACACCACGGGCTATTAAAGAAAAAATCACCTCAAAAACCCGGGCAATTTTTATTAACTCTCCATCCAATCCCACCGGAACTGTTATTCCTCTAAAAAGGATGCAACAGATTGTGGATATTGCACGGGCCCACGATCTTTATGTGATTTCCGATGAAATATATCATGGGCTTGTATATGGTGAAAAAGAACATTCGATTTATGAATTTACAGATAAGGCTTTTTTATTAAACGGATTCTCAAAACTTTTTGCCATGACAGGTTTGCGCCTGGGGTATTTGATAGCACCACCTGAATATGTCCGGGCGTTGCAGGTTCTACAGCAAAATTTTTTCATTTGCGCCAATTCCATCGCTCAGCTTGCAGGTGTGGCCGCACTAAAAGATGCCGGCAAAGAGACACATATGATGCGGGAAACATACAATAAGCGCCGCATATACGTCATTGAACGACTCCGAAAGATGGGATTTGAGATTGCTGTGGAGCCTACGGGAGCATTTTATGTCTTTGTTAATGCAAAGCATATCTCGAGTGATTCTTATGCTCTGGCGCTTGATATTTTGGAAAAAGCACACTTGGGTGTTACTCCCGGGATTGATTTTGGAAAGAATGGAGAAGGATATCTTCGATTTTCATATGCCAATTCCATGGAGAACTTAAAAATAGGTTTAGATAGAATGGAAGAGTATTTAAAGGATTTATAATGGTTATTAAAACCGTAGAGTTTGTTAAAAGTGCTGTTGAAGCATCTCAATATCCGGAATACGATTTCCCTGAGATTTCTTTTGCTGGACGATCAAATGTGGGCAAATCGTCTCTTATTAATGCGTTGATTCAGCGAAAAAATATGGTGAAGACCAGTTCAAAACCAGGATGTACTCAGCTGATTAATTTCTTTTTAATCAATGAAATGCTCTCATTTGTAGATCTGCCAGGGTATGGATATGCAAAAGTATCTAAAAAAATCAGGGCCAAGTGGCAGCCCATGATCAATTCGTATATTTCCAATCGTTCGAATCTTAGGGGTTTAATCCTGCTTATTGATATTCGAAGAGATCCTGGCCAGGAAGAATTCGACATGGTTGCCTGGCTTGAAGAACATGAGATGCCATATCTGATTATTTTGACCAAAGCAGATAAATTATCAAAAACAAAACAGAAAAAACGGCAGTTAGCCATTTGCTCTCAGTTGGAACGGGAGCCCGATGGCGTGATCCTTTTTTCAGCTAAAACTAAAAAAGGACGGGAAACGATTTTGGATGAAATTGAAAATCTGATTGGTGGGATAACATGATGACTGAAGAAAAGAAAACAGATGATTTTCGGGCAGGTTTTGTGGGTATTATCGGTGCGCCGAATGCTGGAAAATCCACATTTTTGAACAAAGTTTTGGGCCAAAAGATTTCCATTACCTCTAAAAAGCCCCAGACTACCCGGGACAGAATTCTTGGTATTGTAAACTCTTCATCATCCCAGGTGATTTTTATAGATACCCCGGGTATTCATAAAAGTAGTAATCTATTGAATAAACGGATTGTGGATCAGGCGATGTTGGCTTTAGAAGATGTGGACGTTATCTTGTTTATGGTGGATGCGGCTTCAAGAAACTTCTCTGCAGAAAAAATGATTATATCTCAGCTTAAAAAGACAAAAAAATCGGTGGTTCTTGCTTTAAATAAAATTGATCTGGTAAAAAAATCGTTGGTGTATACATTGGTTGAAGAGTTTAAGACCTTGCATGATTTTAAGGCAATTGTCCCGATTTCGGCCAAAAAAGATATTCAGGTGAAAAATGTATTTTCTGAAGTTGAAATGTCTCTTGAAAAGGGTCCAATGCTTTACCCTGAAGAGACATTTACAGATGTATCTGAAAAATTTATGGTTAAGGAAATTATTCGTGAAAAGGTTTTCCGGTTAACCGGAATGGAAATTCCATACTCAAGTGCGGTGACGGTGGATGCTTTTGACGTTGAGAAAAAATTGATTGTCATTCATGCAAGCATCCATGTTATCAGAGATTCTCAAAAGGGTATCATTATTGGGAAAGGAGGGTCCATGTTGACAAAAATAGGGGCAAAGGCACGAAAAGATATTGAACAGATGACCGGTCAGAAGGTTCTACTCAAGTTGTTTGTAAAGGTGACCAAAGACTGGGCGAGCAATGGAAGGATCTTAAGCGAGTTTGGTTATTAACGTATGGACCAGTTCTTTACTTTTGCAGATGACTCTTTTTTAAAAAAAGAGCGGGATAAAGCAAGAAAGCTGCGATCCACCCAGTGGTGGAAACGAAAACGTTCTTCGGGTATCTGTTATTATTGTCAAAATAGTTTTCCCCCCAAAGAGCTAACGATGGATCATGTCATACCTATCGCGCGGGGCGGAAAATCAGAAAAATTTAATGTGGTTCCGTGCTGTAAGGATTGTAATACCAAAAAAAAGCAATTGCTTCCTGCTGAATGGGAAGAATATATGGACCTGCAAAAAAAATAAAAACCCGTGGAAAAATNNATTTTTCCACGGGTTTTTATTTGTAATTTATTTATATCTTATTTTTTACTGCATAATCTGTGAATCGTCTGAGCATGCCATTCTCCACGACCAGAAAAGGTGGGTTGCCCCAACTCAACCAGGTGGCTGGCGACTTGATCAAAGGTAGAGCCTTCAGCCCGCATGGTATGAATAATAGTCATGATTTTTTCGCGGCCGATAAGTTTTGATCCTGTGACAGAGGATTCTACAACAGGCTTACGGGTGATAACTCGTTTCCTTTTGCGGATAACAGCTTTTGCAGGTTTGATCTCTTCTACAGGCTGTTGAATTGGTTCCGGTGTTGGTTTTCGAGAGCTGATGTAGTGGTGTTTGAATGCTTTTTTAGGTGCAGCAGCTTTTTGAACAGTTTCTTGATCGGTTTCATTTTTGTTAGAACCGATATTTAAGTGGTCAACAATTCTTTCGATGGCAATTGCCTGTCTTTCAAGCATGTTCGCCGTTTTTTCCTGAACAGTGATCAGATAATTCTGATTGTTAGCAAGGGTTTCAATATGAGAGTTCAGGTCTTCAATGGCTTCTGCCAGCAGGGAGGTGGTTGAGATGTCATCATTCGGCATTTGATTTCCAGGTTGATGCTGAGCTGGAGGTCTTTTCGCTTGCTGGCTTCTATTGTTCTGATATCCGCCATAGGAATGAAATCTGGGAGCGCTGGTGTAATGATAAGAATTGTCGTGGTTCTTTCGTGTTTTAGGGGTTCGTGGTTTTTCAGCCTGGCCATTGCGAAGGCTTTGTAAAAAATCGTTCATTTAGGTTCATATCCTCCTTGGGACTATTAAAATCGCCAAAAATGGATCGTCCAGATTTGACGGGTACTTCTATGTTTCAGCGTATTGAATTCCAACGAAAAATATGATTATCTTTTATTCGTTGGTTAAACATTTGGGTTTGATATTTATCTACCTTTTTATGATGTTTGTCAAGTTTTATTTGTGATTTGTAAAATGCTGGTAGAGAAAGGATTTCAGAGAAATTAATTTATTTGAAACATGCTTTTCTTTATGATAAATTTTCCTAAAGATGATTACCAAAGAATTTTTACTATTTAAAATAAGGTTTAGGGGTAGCGACACATGATTGAGAATAAAACGTACACAACACATTATAAAATAGAAGATCCAGAAGTTATAAAGCAAAGTGTTTTAGATCCGATTCCTTATGCCTATAAATCAAAACGCAGTATTGATATTATTATCAAACAGCCGGAATATACATCGGTATGCCCCATGACCGGGTTGCCGGATAATGGATGCATAACGATAAAATATAGACCGGACCAAACCATTGTTGAACTTAAATCTCTTAAATATTATTTGTTGCAGTATCGAAACGTGGGTATGTTTTATGAGCATGTGGTCAATAAAATTTTAGATGATTTGGTTGCGGTTTTAAACCCCCTGGAAATGGATGTGACAGGTGAATTTACCCCCAGGGGTGGTGTCAGCTCCATTGCGACAGCCCGTTATGAAAATAAATAATTAATTCATATTATGTGGGTTTCAAATTCCTGGATCAATTCCAGTGCATGCGCTTTTGAACTGATCTGGGATAGATTTTTTCGAAAATTGGAACATCCGGGCATTCCTCTTACAAACCATGAAAGTCGGCTGCGAAGCATCCTACAGGCTGCCTGTTCACCAAAATGTTCCACATACATGGCGGTTAATTTTTTCATTGCGTTGAAAATTATTTGGTTGGGTGGGGCGGTGTAATGTCCGGTTTTTATGTGATCTTCAATCTGTGAGAGAATAAAAGGGTTTGCCATTGCAGCCCGACCGACCATAACAGCATCACACCCGGTTTGGTCGAACATTTTTATCGCATCTTCAACACAATTAATGTCTCCATTGCCAATGACCGGAATGGAGATTTGCTGTTTAAGTATTTTTATATGTTTCCAATTGGATGTGCCTTTAAATCCCTGACTGGCTGTTCTGGGATGCAGAGCAATGGCATCTACGCCGGCATCCTGAGCAATTTGTGCGATGTTTAAAGCCTGCTGTCCTGTATAATCCCATCCAGACCTGATTTTGATGGTCAGTGGTAGGTCAGTTGCCTTTCTGATGGCTGTTAAAAGTGTTTGTACCAATTGGGGCTCTTTCATCAAGGCAACCCCAGCACCTTGCTTGACGATTTTTTTAACGCTACAGCCCAGATTAATATCAATGATGCTGGCGACATTCAATTCTTCAACGAACGTGGCTCCTTTCGCCATGGAATCGGGGTCCGCACCAAATAATTGTACGGATAAAGGGTATTCTTCTTTTTTCGAGACCATAAGATCGATGGTTTTTTCAGAATTATAAAAGATTCCTTTGGCACTGATCATTTCTGAACAAACAACAGCACATCCGCACTCTTTGACTAAAAGCCTGAATGGCAGGTTGGTGACGCCGGCAAGAGGGGCTAAGAATGTGTGGCCGTCAATATTTAAGTCTTTGATTTTCATTTGAGTTTCATTTTCTTTATGGTGGAGTCTATATCTGGGTTTGCATAACAAAAAAGGCAGTTATGAAAACAGGGATGATCTTCATAGGATCCGACATCAATGGATCTTGTACATTGGCACCCTTTTTTGGATCGTTGTCCGTAGTCTCTTCTGATTTCAGGTTTGCCGCCAAAAATATTTCTCAGTTCATTTCCGTTGATACACGCATTTTTTAATACCGATGAATCCGTATCGAGACTTGAGAAAACTTGCTTTTCACAACATAGGTATAATTGAATTTTCTTTTTTTTTAAATCATTTTCCATTTGATGAATGATATGCTTTTTTTGATCAAAGGATGGATCTGTAAATAAAAAGGTCTGATTGTTCTCTTTAAATAAAAAACGCACTCTTTTTTGAATCTTTGCATATGAATCACAAAAGCTGGTCACACATTTTTTGATTCCTGTTTTTTGGACGGCTTTGGCAATGATATTAAAATCACCCAGGTTGTTTTGCATGGGACCATTGGCTTTTGTCCGAAAAAAACAGATGGGATCAAATCGCCAGGCAATGGTCTCTGGTCCAAACCTGGAAGCCAAGAGATCCAATTGTTCCAGCCTTTTTTTTAAGGGGGGAAGGTTGGGCTCTAAAAGATCAGAGTCACTGTTAATGGTGAAATTAAAATATAAGTTAAACCCAAGCTTTTGTAATCTTTCACCGGCGCAGGTGTTGATGAAAATATCATAATTTTTGGACCAGAAAACGATGGAGTGGATATTCTCTTTGGACAGATCAAGTTTTTTAATGGTTTTGGTATAGGGATTTTTAATATTAAAAAAACCAAGGCGAATTTGTTCTAGGAACCAGTCCATGTAAAAGGCTGGGATATCAGTTCTTCTGGAGGCTGACAATACTTTATCCTGATTCGGGCCCATGATTCTTTTTTAAATCAGCAAAGGATATAATGTCGGCATCCTTTTTTTCTTTATGATCAGGTTCTTTGTTATTATCTTCCTTGGTCATAGTTTCTAAGCCAGACAAAGGGAGTTCTTCTATGGGGCATGTCACTTTCTCTAACCTCATTTTTTTCCCATTCATATTAAATGACTGACCATTTATATAATCATCTTTTAAAATCCAAGTGACCACCTGCAAAGGGACTTGGAGCATCAATAATTTTATATGGTACCAGTCTTTTTTAGCATCCGGCTCGATATTTTCAACCCGTGCAAATGATACGGGAGCTTCTTCGAGATAGAGTAAAACAACATCATCTACTTTTGCCATGGCACCCTCTTCTGATTTGATTTTTCTTGTCAACAGGCTTCATATAACATAATCTTTTGATAACCAAAAGAATGGAATGAATTTATGCCTGATACCTATGATAAAAAATGGAAAGTTTTTTTCCTTGTTGCGACCTCGATCTTCATGTCCACACTTGATTCCAGTATTGTCAATGTTGCGTTGCCCTATATGATGCAGAACCTGCAAACGGATATGGCAACCATTCAGTGGGCGGTTCTTATTTACCTGATGACCGTATCTTCGCTGCTTTTAACCTTTGGCAGACTGTCTGATATCAGGGGTAAAAGACAAGTTTATGTCTTGGGGTTTGCCATTTTTGTTGTGGGATCCGGAGCATGTGGTTTTTCGGACAGTCCTATGATGTTGATCATTGCAAGGGCATTACAGGGCGGTGGGGCGGCCATGCTTATGGCATGTTCTCCTGCATTGGTTGTGGATGCTTTTCCCATTGGAGAAAGAGGCAAGGCACTGGGAATGATTGGGGCGGTGGTTGCAGCCGGTCTGACCATAGGTCCTGTGCTTGGTGGTTTTATTTTAGAATATCTGTCCTGGAGATATATTTTTTATATCAACATCCCCATCGGATTAGTCGCTGCCATATTTGGTATGCGGGTTTTAAAGCCGAAGATTTTTTCAACGGGAAGTTGTGAGCCCATGGATAAAACCGGAAGTTTTTTGCTCGTCCTTGTCATCTCCAGTCTTATCATTTTAATGACCCAGTTATCCAATTGGGGGGTGGTCTCTTACGTGTCTTTTTCTTTTGCAGGGCTTTGTGTAATTTCAGGAATATGGTTTGTAAGGCATGAGTCCGTAGCCAAATTCCCTTTGTTTGACATGGCACTTTTAAAAATTCGAATATTTTCCTTTCCTGTGCTCTCTTCGGCGATTTTATTTGCAGGCCTTTTTATGATTGTTTTTATGATGCCGTTTTACTTGACGTATCCATGCGGTTTCTCTGCATCAAAGACCGGGGGCATTATGATTGTGCCATTTTTGTTCCTTTTATTTGTCAGCCCTGTTTCTGGAATGTTATATGACCGTTTTGCTTCCCGTAACCTATGTCTGGCGGGTATGGGGTCTTTGGCATTGTCACAATTTTTTTTAATCTTTATTCAACCGGATATGGGTGTGGCATCGATTTTGTGGCGCATGAGTTTCGCAGGCCTGGGTACGGCCCTTTTTGTTTCTCCCAATAATACAGCAATTATGAGCAGTATACCATTGTCGCGGCGCGGCATTGCTTCCGGTGCGGTTGCTACAGCACGGAATCTTGGTATGGTCATTGGGGTTGCGCTGGCCGGACTTGTTTTTTCAACCTCTTTTTCCAATCTTACCCAGGGAGCGACCCTGGAGAATTATGTTAAGGAAATGGAGCCCTGGTTTATGATCAGCTTTCAACGCGCTATGGTGGTGGGAACAATTCTATCCTTGTTGGGTATGGTTGTGACCTTTTTGCGCGGCAAAGAAAAATTGACAAATTAAAAAGTTTAATCAAGGAGATAGCACAATGAACATATCTGATGGTTCTACTCAAAATAATGGTGACAAGGATTATTCCATATTAGATCAACCGCAGATCTTGCAATATTTATTTCATCCAAGATCACAGGTCGGCATTCGGCCAACTAGAGAAAATAGAGAAGATATTATGATTCCTGTAAATGAGAACATACAGGTGGGAGCTTCGTTTCATTTTATATCAAAAGAGGCCCCTGTGATTTTATTTTTTCATGGTAATGGAGAAATCGTATCCGATTATGATGATCTGGGTGGTGTGTTTAATCAGGCGGGTTTAAATTTTTTTGTTGTGGACTACAGGGGATATGGAAATTCTGGTGGATTGCCGACGGTCGCCTCTATGATGGATGACAGTCACGCGATATTTGATTTTATGCGCTCTTTTATGTCCTCTAAAGGATTTACAGGGCCCCTTTGTGTAATGGGAAGATCATTGGGAAGTGCCAGTGCTCTTGAGCTTGCTGCAAAGCGGGAAAAAGAGTTTCATTGTCTGATTATCGAAAGTGGATTTGCTTTGATAAAACCGCTGCTTAAAACGCTTGGCGTGTTGTTTGATAATGAAGGGGGCATAAAACCGGGGCTTGAAAATGTAGATAAAATTAGAAATTTTTCAAACCCCTGTTTGGTTATTCATGCCCAGTTTGATCATATCATTCCATTTGCAGATGGTCAGGCCCTGTTTGATGCGTGTAATTCAGAAGATAAAAGTCTTTTACAGATCAAAGACGCCAATCACAATGATATCTTTTTGCAAGGAATGGCATTATACCTTTCGCATCTTAAAAAGATCTGCTGTGGGTGATCTTTTATTCTGAAAGTGGAACAATAAACACCGGGACACTTGAGCGTTTTAATACTTTTCGCACCAGTTTGTCACCCATGGCTTCGGAAAGTAGTCCTTGTTGTCTACAGCCCATGACAATCATGTCACAGGTTTCTTCTTCCACAGTGGAAATGATTTCATCGATAATGGAACGGCCCTCAGCCACCAGAATTTTTTGGATGAGAGAATCGTTGGGGTCATCATTTTTGTCTTGAATTGTATCTTGGAAGAATCCAGCAATGGCTTGACGAATTTTTAAGGCATCGATATTTTTACCGATTAAAACGTTTCTGGCACCATCTTTGTGTTCTGATTTTAAATCTTGATAGAGTTGTTCCCCAAATGCCATGCGAACACGTTTTTCCGCGCTGGGATCTTCTTCCATCACGTGAAGCACTGTTATGCTGGCATTCTGACAGACAGCTAATGTTGCTGCCTGTTCAAATACCAGTTTCATCTTCACAGATAGATCAGATACAAAAAGAATATTTTTTGCAGGCTGTATCATATATAAATTCTCCATATTATTTGCACATCAACGTTGTTGATTTGGTTTAATTAAAGGTTTCTATATATATTAAATCGAAATTATAAATATTCAAGTATTAATTGAATTTTTGTTCATAAGAAAGGGCGGTAATCTGTCGAGAAAGAATATGATGTGTCTTTTTTATGATATGAATTTAGGGTTGGCCTCAAAAAAAAGCCTCACCCTGTCTTGGTATTGAATAAGAGACGTTGATTTAAGTATGTTTTTAAGCGGTTTTCTGCTGTCATCGAAGGAAGGGCCGATATAGTTCCAGAACCCTTTCATTCGTCCGGTCAGATGTCCTGGGCCTGAGAAGATGCTTTGGTAACCTTGGAAAAGCGCGTCATGGAAATCTTCCAGGCGGGTTAATTTGTTTTTATTCGAGGGAATTCCTTTGATTTGTTCGGCAAGAAAGGGGTTGGATAAAATTCCTCTGCCGATCATAAACCGCTGGATGTCGGGAAATCGTTTTTGAACAATATTAAAACTGGCAACATTTGTAATATCGCCATTGTAGGTGAATGGATGGCGACTGTTCTCAAGTGCTTTTGCAAAAGCTTTATGGTCTGATGTACCGGTATACATCTGTTCTCCAGTTCTCGGATGAAGGATAATTTCATCTAAGGGATATTGATCCAGTACCGGTAAAAGCTTGGTGATTTCATCTTTTGATTTTCTTCCCAGACGGATTTTAACGGATAAGGTATTTGAAAGTTTTGGTAGAACTTCATCCAGGAAAGCATCAATGATTTCAGGGTACATTAAAAGGCCCGAGCCTCGTTTCTTTTTGGCAATTTTTGAATGCGGACAGCCCAAATTCCAGTTGATTCGTTTGTGGCCCATGGCGTATAAGTGGTCTGCTAAAAATATGAAATCTTTTGCATTGTTTCCAAGGATCTGGGGGACTACAAATAACTTTTGGTTGTTTTCAGGATTAACATCTTTAATTCTGGATGGCTTTAGACGTTTTTGTCCCATGGTTGAGATAAAGGGCGCAACAGCTTCATTGAGCCCTGAAAAATGATCTGAATATACATTACGGTATGTTACATCTGTAAATCCTTGGAGTGGGGCAAGGATTATTGTGATTTGGTCTGGTTTCATATGTTGGACAGTTTATAAATTTATCAAGTTAATTGCCGGAATAATTAAAAAAACTTTGACAACATAATTGCTATAAATTATACAGTCAAGTACTTTGGTTGTATTGTATATATCATGATTTAATAGATTTCAAGGAGTGCTTTACAGGTATGAAAGAGCTTTTCAAAGAGGTAATCCGGATTAATCAATTGGAAGATGCCCAGCAAATGGAAGGAAGTGCAACAAAATTGTTTGCCCGGATAAATGAAATGCAGATGCCTGAGCGTTTTAATTGGGTTACTGACATATTTGAAACACTTCATGTTAAAGAACAGCCCGAGAAAACAGCCCTGATCTGGTCAGATATTGATTCAGGCGAAAAGAGAACCTATTCATACCATCAGATGGCACAACGCTCAAATCAGTTGGTCAACTTTTTTGGGGCATCCGGGATAACAAAGGGGGATAATCTGTATATGATGAGTCCGCTTTTGCCTGAAAACTGGTTTGCAACCCTTGCGTGTATTAAATCCGGGGTAATTAGCATCCCTACAGCGACGACAATGACACAAAGGGAATTGGAGTACCGATTTGAAACCTATCCTCCCAATGTGATTCTAGCAGATGAAGATTCTGCCTGCCTTATTGATAATGCATTGGAACAGACCGATTCAAAGCCTAAACTAAAAATAGTTTTGGGTCAAAAAACCGGATGGAGATCTTTTGAAGAGGTTGAAAAAGAATCAAAGGATGCGCAGGGAGCAGACACAAAATCAGCTGATACCCTATTTTGCTTTTTTACTTCAGGAACAACCGGGCTGCCTAAACGAGTAGGACATACGGTGGTGTCATATCCTGTGGGGCATTTGTCTTCTACAGTGATGATCGGTGTCCGACCTGATGATATCCATAATAACCTGGGGGCTGCGGGTTGGGCAAAATGGTCTTGGTCCAGTTTCTTTGCTCCACTGAATGTTGGTGCAACAGTTTTGGGACTTAAATATTCTGAACTGGATCCGGAACAATACCTGGATGCAATTTCAAAACACAAGGTAACCACATTCTGTACCCATCCTACGGCATGGAGACGGTTTGCAAACATGAATTTGGAATCTTTTGACTTGTCGGAATTGCGGCAGTCATTGAGCGCTGGAGAACCTTTAAATCCGAACATTCATGATAAATGGGAATCTTTTACCGGCACCCGGATCAGGGATTTTTATGGACAAACTGAATCCACAGCCATGATAGGAAATCCTCCCTGGATAGGTGATAACATGCGAAAAGGCTCTTTGGGTTTTCCGTGTCCGATGTATGATGTGGCCTTGGCAGATAATGAAGGCAACGAAATCACAGAACCGGACCAAGTAGGCCATATCGTGGTTAAGATTGATCAATGGCGTTCAGTGGGGTTGTTTTCAGAATATATTGGCAGTCCGGAAAAAATGAGCTCAGTTTTTGTGGATAATTTTTATTATACCGGGGACCG
The DNA here is from genome assembly GCA_033852015.1 of Desulfobacula sp. Classification (GTDB taxonomy): domain Bacteria; phylum Desulfobacterota; class Desulfobacteria; order Desulfobacterales; family Desulfobacteraceae; genus Desulfobacula. The sequence goes on along the minus strand of JAWSVH010000124.1, from coordinate 6,089 downwards.
GGCATCTTTTGATGGAGATGGTCACTGGTGGTTTGTAGGACGGGCAGATGATGTTATTAAATCTTCAGATTACAGGATTGGTCCGTTTGAAGTCGAAAGTGCTTTAGGAGAGCATGATTCTGTTGCCGAAGTTGCTGTGGTTGGTTCGCCCGATCCGAACCGTTATCAGTTGGTTAAAGCTTATGTGATTTTAAATCCCAGCTATAAAGCATCCAGAGATCTTGCCTTGACCTTGTTTAAACACACCATCACTATTTTGCCAAAATTCAAGATTCCAAGAATCATTGAATTTGTGGAAGAAGTTCCTAAAACCTTTAGTGGAAAAATCAGGCGAGTGGAATTAAGACAGATTGAAACCACCAGACAGGCGGGTTTTGATGATGAAGGTGAAGGACTTACTGAATATTTTTACTGGGATTTTCCCGAGTTGAGTTCAAAGAAAAAATAAGAACCTTATTTTTTATCGTTATCTTTTTTAAGTTCAAATGGCATTTCTACCTCTACCTCACCGCTGCCGCTTCTTAAAAATTTGGCTTTTGGATATTTGTTTTTAAAAACATTGATCATTTTGCGGTTTTCTGCAAGGACGGTTGCAAGGAACTGTGTATAATTGTTTTCTGTAGCAATATTTTCTAAAATTCCAAGAAGATGAGTGCCAATTCCCATACCATGGAGTTGTTCTTTTACGAGGAATGCTACTTCGGCAGAATCTTTGTCTGCTTCAGCATAAGAACCAATAGCCACGATTTGTTTGCGTTTGCCTAACTGCATCAATCCTATGATGGTCATGTTTCTTCGGTAGTCTACTTCTGCCCATTGTTGTTGGAGCATATCTCTGGAGAAAACTTTTCGTTTGTTAAAGAACCTGTAATAGATGGAATCGTCCTGTAGAGAATAGTAAAAATGTCTGGATTCAAATTCATCAGAGGGTAAAAGCGGCCTGAAATCTACTGTTTTACCGTTTTCTAATTTCTGGGAATATAGGTATTGATCTAAAAATAGAAGATCCTGGCTGGTGGGTGGAAGTTGATCGGGGAAAATATAATGGCGTTTTTTAGCTTCTTCAATGAGTTCTTTTCTAAATTTGGGGTGGGCAATTCTGGCCAGTTCCATGACTCGTTGATAGATGCTTTTTCTGCGCATTTCAGCGATGCCGTATTCTGTGACAATAATATCAATATCGCCTCTGGTGGTTGCAACACCGGCTCCTTCACTTAAGTGGGGAACGATTCTTGAAACTTTCCCATCTTGTGCAGTAGACGGTATGATGATAATTGAAAAGCCGTTCTTTGACATTGCAGAACCACGGATAAAGTCAACTTGATCGCCAATGCCACTGTAAAAAAGATAACCTTTTGAATCTGTACAGACCTGTCCGGTAAGATCTACTTCAAGGGCAGAGCTGATGGAAATAAAATGGTCGTTGCGGGCAATTACATTGGGATCATTAACAAATTCAGAGGATTTAAAATGGAAGATGGGATTATTATGAACAAAATCATATAGTTTTTGAGATCCCATGCATAGCGATGCAATCGCCCGGTCCGGGTAATAGGTTTTCTTTTTATTGGTGATTGCTTTATTCTCAAAAAGAGGTAAAAGCCCGTCTGTAATTACCTGGGTGTGGATACCCAGATCTTTTTTATCTGCAAGATAAGGAACCACGGCATCTGGAAGATGACCAAAACCTATTTGAAGAGTGGCTCCATCATCTACCAGGGTGTTTACATAATGCCCGATTCGTTCAATTACTTTTTTGTTTTTGGACAATGGCAGGGATTCAAGGATAGGTTGTTCATGCTCCACAAGGTAATCAATTTCGTCGATGTGAACAATGCTGTCTCCCCAGGTTCTGGGCATTTGAGGATTGACCTGGGCAATGACAATATCGGCATTTTTCATTCCCGAAAGCGTTATGTCAACGGAAATCCCCAAGCTGCAATATCCATGGTGATCTGGTGGGCTGACTTGTATCAGTGCAACATCTAATCCAATTTCTTGGTTGGAAAAGATTTCAGGAATCTGGGATAAATATACAGGGATATAATCAATTTTACCTTCAAACGCAGATTGTCGCATCAAAGCGGATATGAAAAACAATTTGATGGAGAACCTGGACAAAAAGGATTCATCATCGACATAATTGGAGAGAGAATGGGAAAGCATCTGATAAATAATAATATCTTGGATGGAGAGATCCTCTACCATGGCCCTGATGAGTTCCTGGGGTTCGCCGCAACCAGTGCCGATAAATACCCGGGATCCATTTTTTATTTTTTTAACGCTCTGTTTTGCCGTGAGTACTTTTTCAGGGCAGACTGCCGAAAGATCCATTCCTTTTCTCCTGCGATACCTGCGTAAAAGATGACTAAGTTGTGTGATTATGAAATAAAATTGTATTAAAGTACAGGGGAAATCAGTGAGTTCATCATATTTTAATCGGGTTCTGGCATGATTTTTATGATATTTTTAAGAATTGCAACAAAGGTGAAAGGCTTCTTTTACGGCCGGGGGAAGGTGATGCTTTATCCTTAAAGATACGATTGTTAAAAAGTAATGAAAATTATGGTCTGAATTTTGAATATCTTTCGAATTGTTACATAATTTAAGAATTAACTTTTATGCAAGTAATTTTGACTGTTAGGCTCACCTAAAAGCGATTACTATAAGAATAAATCATGGGGCCGAAATCATATCTTTAGGCCCCACAATCATAGACACAATAAATTATTTTCGGTCATGGAAAATCATTTCCCTTTTTACGTTGGACGACTGTTCAATATCAACAATTTTCCTTTTCAAATATGGTTTAGATTGATAGTGGGTGATTCCCTTGATCTTGCGCATCAGTATAGCCATTCGTTTGACGCTGCCCTGGATATTTTTGAGCACGTTATACTTGGAGTCACTGCTTTTAATGTCCATCAGGAGTATTTCAGAAGAACCGGATATTACCTGTAGGGGCTGGTTCAGTTCGTGAAGAATAGCCCCGGCCATTTCTAATACACCCTGAAGCTTTTCTCGTTCCAGCAGAAGTCCTTCTTGTTCTTTTTGTCGTGTAATATCCTGGATTACGCCTGTAACCTTGCATGGCTTGCCTGAATCATCTTTTTGAAGCTCTGCTATTGATTTGATAAATTTTTGTTTTGGCCCGCTAACCGGATGGATTTTAAATTCAAGGTCATATGGTCTGTTGTTTTCTATCAGTTCCATAAGCGCTTGATGAACCATTTCTCGATCCGGAATGCATTTTTCGACTTCACCTGTTGTGAAATTTTTACTTTCAGGATTAAATCCATAAATGCGTTTTGCTTCATCAGATCCCCAAAAGTTTTCTGTTACAAGATTAAATTCCCAATTCCCTACCTGGCCCACTCGCTGAGCGATTTTGTATCGTTGTTCATTGTCTTTGAGAGAAGCTTCGGCTTTTTTACGTTCATCTATTTCAAGATACAATTTCTCATTAGAGTTTTTTAGCGCATGTGTACGGTCCTTGACATGCTGCTCCATTTTGTCATGAGAGTCTTGCAGGGCACTTTCTGCTGTGTTGCGTCTTTTCCCAAGAATTAAAAGACTGACACATACAACAGAAAGTATCAGTGACCATAACATCAAAACAATTGAATGAATTTTTCTTTGATTTTTCATCATTTGACTTAAATTGGTGAGGATTTGATAACTAATCTCATCAATATGGCTCTCCAACTGGTAAAAGAGAAATCGTTGATTAAGGTGTTCCTTTCTCTCATAAGATTCTCGGCCCTTCCATTGAGAAAAGGCAAGCTTTTGAATCCGACTCTGGATTGTTTCCAATTGCTTCAGTTGATTCAATATTTTATTATCTTTAAGGGGAATTCCAGGAAAATTAGTTATTGTACTCCTGCCATTAATGATATCTTTTACAGAGAGAATGGATTGGTCATAATATGGCCAAATATTCTCTATTCGAATAGATTGGTCTCCTGCGAGCAGCCTTTCAAGCAGTAGTTGCCCTTTTGTAATAGATACCTTGACCTGCATGAGATTGTCATAAACAGGAACATTCCTAATAATCTGATTTCGCCACTGCCAATTACTAAAAATAATTAGGCCTAAGAATACAATCCCCATAACAAGAACCATAATAAGGGATGGCTCAATATTAAATATAGTTTTTTTGTATCGTGCTTTGTTCATATTATTTCCCTAAAAACTCAGAGAATGCAAACACCGCTCTTTGTATGCCCAGATAAATCATTACTCCCGACATAGATCTGCTGTTGTAATATTATTGGGGAATTCAGTGAAACCGAATGGTTTCACAAGGTCATGATGTTCCTTTGTTCCTATAAATTTTTTTAAATGATTATTGAATTCATAAAGGAAATCTCGATCCTCTTTCCTAACACCAAACGCACCATATCCTCTTATGGTTTTTCCATTGATCACAGGGTCCTTAAATGGTTGAGCTCTTTCGATAGTTGGGTCGTTAGAGCTATCGATTATCTTCTGAATGGTCAAACTTGTAAGGGCCAGAGCATCTGCATGGCCATGCTGGATCGCATCCAAACCCGATGATGGATCTGGAACTTGGACAGTACGAAAATCAGGAATGCCTATTTTTTGTGCATATTCCAATTCGGCAGCTCCTTTCATAATGCAGAGCTTGGCATTTGGGTGTTTGGCCACGTCTTCATAACTATAAAGCTTTTTAGGGTTTCCAGCTCTTACCAAAAAAGCTTGTCCAACGCTATAGGTTGGTTCAGAAAATGCTATATCCATACATCTTTTTGGCAAGATAAACATACCGGCAGCAATCATATCAAAACGCCCAGCTTTAAGGCCGGAAATTAGAGAGCCAAATTCGGTAAACACCCCCTCAATTTCATGTATCCCCATTTCAGAAAGGACTTTTTTTGCTATTTCAGGAGCTTCTCCTGTAAGCTTACCCTCTGCTGTTTTATAACCATAGGGTATATCATTAGCAAAACCAACCCGAAGGACCCCATCTCTCTTGATACGTGAAAGTGTGGTTTCGGCATCTGGGGAGCACGAAAAAATAATAAAACTGAATCCTATTATCACGAAACCTACTATTAGAAAATTGTGATCTTTGAAAAATGTTCCCATCTTTTTCTCCTTGGACATGCTGAACTTTTTCTTATCGAATTTTTGATTGTCATTAGGTTTTGAGTTTTTGAGACAAAAAGATTATGGAAATAATATTACATTAATAAATCGGATATTACAAAAGAATCCTCAATATTTATTCTGGTTTTCTCCTGAGCAATCATGGTATAAAATATCAGAATCCTTAGAAACTCAAATATATATTTTTACGTTCTTGTCAATTTGGACAGGATTTTGAATCGAATTCAGGTGAGGTTTTATTAAAACTGAAGATATAGCACCAATTGTCAGTAAATCTCTTGAAGGTGTCTTTTTCTGCATCTCTTAATTGTTAATTTGAGGGATTGTGGAGGCGGTTTATAAAAAACAGGGAGGTGAAAAATGGATAGATTAGAAGACAGAAGGATGTATGAGCGTTATGCTGATGAATCTGACATTATATTTTCCACCACTGGATCGGGAAATTTCAATAACGCACAACTCAACAATTGTAGCTCCGGAGGAATGTATTTTAATTCCAATTTTGAAGTTATTCGCGGTTCTGACGTTTGCATCAAAATGATGAATTATTGTTCTGTTTTTCATGCCAAAGTAGTTCGCTGTCAAGAGATGGGAGCAGATGGAAAAACCTGCTATGGTGTTGGAATTGAGTACCTTGAACCGGTATGGCAGTAAACATCAACCAAATTTAATATTCAAAATCGTCTTTCATCTTCTGGAATTTATTTGTTTGCTTGTCAAAGTCTGTGGGTCGATGTTATTTTGAAATATTAATTATGAATAAAACAGATAAAGAGAGGGAATATGAAAGTTTTAGTGCTCTATTACTCAAAAGGCGGCAATACCAAAAAACTTGCCAATGCCGTTCTTGAAGGGGTTGACAGTGTCGATGGTGTTCAGGGAGTTTTAAAATCCACCACCGAAGTTACAAAAGAAGATTTTATTGAAGCCCATGGCATTATTGCCGGGTCTCCAGTCTA
>JAWSVH010000123.1:0-9921 GCA_033852015.1 Desulfobacula sp. | reverse complement strand
GGGTGTATTTGATGGTTAGGGTCAAATTTTACTCTATCCACAATTATTGGAACTTTATTTAATTCTGACTTTTATCCTTCTTAATATTTCAATTAAGGAGAGGGCTTAGATTCAGAATCTTTGTTTATCTCGTTTCCTACACAAAAACTATTCTGGTGAGGGGGTACGCTAAAATTATGCCTATTTATTTTGTTTAAGGCTTATGAGTTAAGTGTTCATGACTGCAAACTCTGTTTCTTCCACTTTCTTTTGCTTCATAAAGCGCTAAGTCTGCTCGTTTAATTACATCTTCAACCTTCTGATCAGAAATAGATACTTCGCTGATTCCTATACTTACACTAAAGCAAACCTCATTATCAGCAATTTTTAATACTTTCTCATTGATTTCTTTTCGGATACGTTCAGCAATAGTGAAGGCACCATCTATTGCAGTATTTGGAAGTATGACAACAAATTCTTCGCCGCCAAATCTTGCAAAAAGATCAACATCTCTCATTAGTGGTGTACAGATATTGACCAATTCTTTGAGGACCATATCTCCTACATCATGCCCATAAGAATCATTAATATTTTTAAAATAATCTATATCCATAATAAAAAAAGAAAAAGAAGTATGATATCTTTTTGACAGAGAAAACTCATTATTAATTGTCTTCAAAAAATAGCGTCTATTATAAGCCCCTGTTAATGGGTCGGTTTCAGCCATTAATTTGAGTCCTTTTTCAAGTAATTTTCTTTCTGTGATATTTACCGCGTACCATATTACAGAGCGAAGATCTGTTGCTTTTTTCTTAATAGGATATATGCGTCCTTCGTACCATTCTGACTCAGCGGACATTTCTGAAGGTAGTTTGCTGAGTTTGCTAGGATTTATTTCGTACTCTATACAGACAAGAGAGTCTTTTTCTATTGCCTCTTTAATTGCGGAGAGAAATTTATCGGCAGATTCATTTAAAAATATATCTTTAATACTTTTTCCCTCTAGAAAGCTACCATCCTGATAAAGATGACGGGCTTTACCACCTAGTACCTTAATATATAACCCTTCTTGGTTTATTACAAAAAATGGATCAGGCAATGAACCAAAAAATGCTGAAATCTGTTCAACAAATTCGTCAAAAGAAGATGTTGCGATTTTTAAGGCTGATTTTATATCATCTATAATCTCAGGGGTGTCCGTCATCTTTAATATCCTTTTATTAGCATAATATTTGTACGACCCACGAGTCGGATACGACAAATAAAATTGATAAAAAACACTTTACTACAATATTTTTTATTGCGCACTACACGATTATCACTATTCAACACAGGCATCACCCGCCAGACCTCAGAGTGAGGAACGAACGGCGGGTATGGTCAGGTGAATGCACTCGCTATGAATTTGATGTTTCAAATAGTTCAATATTTACTCCATATTCTTTTGCCTTGAAATCCATACTCTTCCTTGGGACATAAGGCTCATTGGACAAAATTAGGATTTCTGTGCCGCCATCGTAGTTATCAGCTCTCAACTCTTCTACGGCTTTTGCTCTATACAAGCTGTCTTTAAAATTCTCAATATTTTTTTCGGTTCCTCCTATCGGTGTAATAATAAAACACTTCTTTGTTTTCATTTATATTTGTCCTTCATAACACCAGAATCTACGGTGAAACCCGTAGCATTTTAGTTGTTTAAACAAGATTAAAACTAAATCGTAAAATCTAATGAAATTTTTCATATTCTTTGGTGTTCTTTCCCTTAATCAGATTATATCCCACAGTGTAGCAATATAAGCTTGTGGGAACAAAACTAATATCAACACTATTAATTGTCTTTTCAGCAGTTTTTGTGAGAGTTGTAACAGTTATTTTTTTTAAATTGTTTGCATGACAGAATTGATATACATTTTTTAATTCAAAAGGACGTTCAATAAATCGGTCACTCCATTTTACCTCAACTGCCCAATTATCTTCATCCCCATACTCGGTATTTACGATGTCTATTTCGCCCGTTTTCCATCGAGCATAATGTAAATTAACATTAGAATGAAACCATTGTGCAAAAATGGCTGTCTCTGCAAGATGTCCAATAAATTCATCCCCTTGCTTAACTTGGGTGAAAAGGGCAGATCTGATAGAAGGATTTGTTAAATATACCTTAAAAAAATTAGCTCTTTTAAATCTTTTTGAGTTTTTATCTATGCGATGAATTATTTTTATCAGAAAGGCAGCTTCTAAATATTCAATATACCTTTTAATTGTATTTTTGGCTACACCGGAGCCTTTTGATAATTCTTCTAATGAAACTTCATTAGCGGTATTAAATGCTAATGATGTGAAAAGATGATTTAATTCTTGAATATCCTGAATTCCATATAAGCCGGGTAAATCCCTTAAAAGGACTTTGTCGACAATATCACTTTTAATAAACCGTCCTGGATCTGATTGTATCTCTTCGGAAAAAATTACCTCTGGGTATCCTCCAAAGTTTATATAATGAATAAAATGTTTATTTAATTGAGCGATATCCTTAGTAGAATAGAAATCAAGTGGATGCTTTTCCTTTTCAATAAGATAGTCTAAATCAAGTAGCTCCAAATATTCATGGAATGTAAGTGGGGGGAGAAGAAAATTGGTAAATCTACCAGCCCCAGACTCAATGCTCTTAAGGCGAAGTGCTGCAGCAGCCGATCCACTAACAAGGCATTTTATATTCCTAAAATTATCTACTATTACTTTTAAATGAATTTCCCAATCTTTCAAATATTGAATTTCATCAAAAAAAATATAACACTTTTCATTTTCATAGTCAGTATTTGTGGCTTGTTTATAGAATTCAAGTAGTTCTTCAAGGCTTCTGCCAGTATATAATGGATGGTCAACAGAAAAATAACAAATTTTCGCAGGTGGAATACCTTTATTAAGAAGGTTCCCAATTGCATGATGTATCATTACCGTTTTGCCCACTCGTCTTGGCCCCATGAAAACGATAGCTCTGTGTGGATCCCAATTCTGTAATAATGGTTCTAAAAGGCTAAGGTAAGCTCTTGGCCGAAACCCTTTAAAAAGCTGAGGTATTGTGTATGGTTCTTCCCACCAAATATTTTCAGCCTGTACTCTTTTTAAAATTTGGTCTATTGGAATTTTTTTCATAAACCACCTCTATATAAAGTCAACTACGTGCCTCTATATAACACTTTGCCATATTAAGATCAATCAATTAATCTTAATATGAATTTGACTTTAAAACACAATGATATTAATGAATTACATCTGTTATTTGAGCTATATATATATCTTGAAGATAGCTTAATGTTTAGATCACTGGCTCGTCCATGTGAATCACGAACATCAGCGGCGGCCCTCACTGAGCTTGATTACCACAGTAATGGGTGGTTTTACATTAGATAAAACAAATACCAAAAAACGCGCGGGGGCCGTCCGACTGCATGTATTCGTTATGTGCCTTTACGCGACTATACAGATATTTTTTACATCACTAACTGAAAGTCAGATTTACCCATTGAAACACCATTAACCATCACTTCAACGCTGTGTAGTCCTGCATAATAAACGCGAGTTGTAATTTTTTTAATCGGATGTTTTTTTGTGATTTTTAATTTCTTGTTTTTGAGTAAGTTGGCTGTGCGCCATTTAAATACTTTGGGTGAAGTTTTACCATTCGCTTTTTGATGGTGAATCACATAGTCAATCAATAATGCTTGCTCCTGACTTGAACTTGAATCTATCGATAGCGAAAATTCCAAAGCCTCACCAAATATTACTTCTGGTGTTAGTATCTCAATATGTGCCTCATGAATAGAAGCGGGTTTATAACCTAGAACAGTCAATGTTTTTTTATGACCATTTTTAATAAGCGTTCGACATGCATGGCGAACGAGCTTTACTCTTTCATTACTTGCTTTGGCCATCCACCTTTCAGCAATTTCAGAAACAATATCAGGGTTATCTTTAGCGATGTCATTTAAACTGTTCGCAACGGAACGACGCACGTATTCTGATTGATCATCTTTAAGTATTTCCAATAATTCAATGACTGGCGTGGGATCTTCAATAAACATAGGTAAGCGCATCGCCCAAGGAAGTCTTGGTCTGCTTCCCTCAGAAACCAAACGCCTGACGTGTTGATCTGAATCTAATGCCCAATTTTTTAATACAGCCAGTGTTTTTTCAGGGTGCTTTAATAGAAAAAAGCGAATCCCAAACTCCGAGGAAGCACGTTTAGTCATTGCTTTAAAAAGTGTCATCGACAAATCAAAATGTTCGTGACCTTGCAGCCCAACATAATGCACTAAAGGCGTAATAGCCCAACCTGTAATGCCCTTAGAATCGCCTACACTAGATGAAATATTATCACCAAGAGGCGAGCCAAGGCTATACATCATGATTTTTCCCGCCTCTTCAAAATCAATAGGAAAATACTTAATCATTATATCAGTGATACGGTGTGTTCGTGCTTTTAGCTCGAGAAGTTCCAAATCTTGTGTCGCATCAGCAATAAAAGATTTCTTGTCAAAATTAGAGCTGTGTGCTTTAAAGTGATTTGCCATACCCTCAATAACATCTCGACTTAATAAATTTTTAAATGGCTCTGCCATGAAGTACACTCATCTTACGGTTAATGTGCATATGCTTGATAGCATCATAATGTTTAGATCACTGGCTTGTCCATGTGAATTGGTTTGTTCAACGGCCCGGGGTAGTGGGGTGAAAAATTCACCTTTGACTACGGCTGAAGCTTTGCTTCGCCGTACCATATTATCGGACAATTTGCCAGCCCGCCTGGTGCATTTTGGTTGTTGAATCCGCACTTTCCCTGGCATTTTCTAAATTTCTAAAATCATTTTATTTATTTTATTAATATCTTCATCTCCCAGCCTTATGTGTCCTGATTTTGCGTTTTCCACCGCTTGCTCAGGTGTTCGAGATCCACATAATGCAAAGGTTATTCCTGGTTGAGCGATTGTCCAGGCAAGAACCAACTGCGCATGTGATATTTCATATTTACCTGCAATAGGGGAAAGCTTTTCAAAAAATACTAATATTTTTTTTCTATTTTCTGCAGTAAAACGGGGATTATCAATTCGTTGATCATCTCCTTCAAATATACGGTCAGGATCAAGTTTACCTGTTAATAAGCCAGTAGCCAATGAAGCGTAACTTAACACAGACACATTGGTTGAACGACAATCGGGTAATAAAGACAATTCTAAATCACGATCCAGCATGTTATATTTTTCCTGTACAGCATCAACAACCCCGGACGCTTGGTATTTTTTTAAATCATCGGTACTTGAGTTACTGATACCAATAGAACGAATTTTCCCTTCTTTTTTTAGTTTTATCAGGATTTCCATGGTTTCATCAATAGGGGTGGTAGTGTCCTGTCAGTGGGTAATATAGTGGTCGATATAGTTGGTTTTAAGCCGCTTCAAACTTTGCTCAATATCATATGGAATAGCATCTTTCCCCAAGCATCGATGGATATCGTGGCCTTCTGCACTGAAAAAATAATTGCCTTTTTTAATATGCCAAACCAGCCCGCATTTTGTGGCCAGCACGACTTTATCTCGACGGTCCTTTATCGCCTTACCCACAATCTTTTCCGCAATTCCAAAGCCGTATGCCGGTGCAGTATCAATTAAAGTGACACCAGCTTCAATGGCGGCCTGAATAGCAGCAATTGATTTTTTTTCATCACTTCCTCCCCACCGCCATCCACCCATAACCCAGGTTCCCAGTCCGATTACGGATGCTTGAATTCCAGACGTTCCTATTTCTCTTGATTGCATAATTGTCTCCTTTAATCATAAAAATTATTTCTATCAATTAATTTTTTAATTATTGGATTATCAGAACTGAACCTTCTTTGGTAAACAACGCCTAACGCTACTTTTTTTCTTTGTAGGCTTATTGAATTTTTTATTCACCACTAAGCTGACAATTTCACCGTTTATTCCTGCGGCCAGGCGTATATCTATGATTGCTGAAACACAACCGCAGACTTCACCGGATAGCTCAGTTACAAACACTTCTCCGCCAGCTTCTTTTACGGCCATAATATTATGGTTAATACTATTAGCTGAATGTTTATACCCAAGTTGCCCCATTAACTTAATTATGGGGGAAATGTCACTATCAGAATATTTTCGATATATAGGTTTCATCGATTTAATTGATAACATGCAAATAACCAGCTTGTCTGGTTCATTTGATTCGTTGAAAAGTTATTGTTTTTTTGGGGGGAGGATCAAGATTGCAAATCACTGATTTAGACAACAATGTCAGTTGTGCCATCGCTTACACCAATGCTTATAAAATAATCATGACCATATTTTTCAGGTTCAAAGGATTCTACATTTTTTGCCATGAAGGTTAATTCGGAAAGAGAAATTTTAAATTGATTTTGGATACCCTTAAAGTTTGTCCATTCACTATCCTTTAATTGTCCGGCTAAACCGATAAGGCTTTTATAATCATTGATAGATACCTTGGTGCCGGAGGGATTATACTTTTTGTCATAGTGATTAAACGTATTAAAATTAAAGATATCGTTAAATCTCTCAGGTTTCAAGTGTAGAGCAGATTTCACCAACTTAACCATTTCCGATAACTCAATAGTTGATTTTGTAGCCGTATTAAGAAAGCCACGTCTTTGTTTATCATCCAACTGATCCACCAGATGAACAAAATCCAGCAAATCATTTGAAGTTGCACCCTGGGCCAGGGATAAAAAATTATCCAGAGGTCTCATACTTCCCATGTGCTTTGTTGAATGGTCTAAGAGTTCCCGGGTTATCTCAACAAATTTTGACAAACTTCCCATTGTTCTTACAGATGTTTGAACAAATTTTTTCTGACGTTCACCAGTAAGCTCCATGGCCACGTTTAGATATGATTTTTGATCCGTTTCGGACAAATCACCAAACATTAAGATAAAGTCTCCGGCTGCCTGATCTGAGGCAGCCCCTGCTTCAAGGAAATCTGAACGAAGCTGGCCTGTAAACTTACTGGTCATTTCAACCAACTGTCCAAGCATATCCTTTTGCAATCCCTTTGTTGTATTCTGGAAATCATTATACTCACCTTCTGTGAGAAGGCTTTTCATATAAACGGCTTGATCCAGAGGGTCTTCATCCTGGTATGTTGTTTCAATTAAAAAATTTGATCGTTCTGTTTCGGTCAATTCCAAAGCTTTTGCTAAAAAATTGTCCAAATCCACATTGGCATTGGCTGCTGCATAAAGGAGATAACTTTTATCTTCTCCCTCCATCTGCTCACTAACCTGAGTAAGTTTGCGAATATGATCGTTGGATTTTTTAGCAGCATCAAGGAAATTTGCCGTATCAACAGCAGAAAAAGAACTTGTAACTTTTAAATCAAGCTGATTCGCCAATTGCAAAAATGTTCCCAGCCTTTTTTCAGAATGCGCTGCAACAGTGAAAAACTCTGATTTGCCTTTATTTTTAGTGACAGACCCCATAAAAGTCTCTGTATGATTTTCAGCCCATGACGCAGCAGCAAGAAGATTGCTTTTATCTTTTTTATTTAAACCGGATGCGACATCTATCAGCGTGTCGAGGTTTTCCTGGCTTGCAAAACTAAAAAATTCAATGAAATTTTCTCTGTCATCCCCTGAAATCTCACGGTTGATGAACGTTGCAAGCTTTTTCCACTCCTGTTCAGACATTTTGTTGCTATTTTCAATAAATTCCATTGTTTGAGGGCCTGTTTTCACTACCGCAGACAAATAGGTATATTGAAATGCCGAGGATGACGTTCCTTTCTGGTCAAGCAGTTGATTAACATGCTGGTTAAATTCGTCGAAATCGCTCCCGGCAAGACTTGCCGCCTCCAGAAAAGGGATTAGCGCTTTCTTGGACAATCGAGACGCTGTGTCCATGATGTTGCTAAGATTTTCTGGATTTTTTTTCAAAACGCTTAAAAAATGTTTTAAATCTTTTTTGGAAAGACTTGCGGCAAAATCATGAAATGCGATTTGCAGGTCACCTTCATCCATTAATGAATTGCTTATCTGCCAGAAAAGTTCTCTGTGCTCTCCTGCATTCTTGTCCACATCCTGAGCTTTCCAAAAGTTGCGTGTGATCATGGTAGCAAACTCGTCAATATTAACTCCGCGTGAAGTGCCTGCGGGGCTACTTTCTCGGGATAAGGAAACTTTGTCAAGTGCAGCAAATGCCTGGGATGAGTTTGGGGTTGATGGTGTTCTTTGTGATTCTACACGGCTAAGAATATCTGAATTAGGGGAATAGAATGCAATTTCCTGGGCTGTGATTTTCATTAACACGTTCCTTGGTTCTGTCTATCAAATAATTCTATGCAAATTAATATATCTAATCGGACAAAATCCTATAAATCTGAAATAAAATTAATAGCTGTAATAAAAAAGTTTATAAAAGATCCTCGTCCGCATAAAGCTGTAAAAACAGGTGCTGATCTTTCCATAAAATTGTAGACGCAAAATCATACTGCATCCTCGTATAATTTTGTTTTTTTTAACCATCATATCTTTTTAAGAGAACATGAAAATCTGCGGCCTAGCCCGTAGCATTTTCCTTGTTTTAAATTTATAAGGGCAATTATCAAGGTTTGACCCCAATCCCTTTTTTTGATAAAAAAATCATATGTTTTGTCAATATTTTGCGAAACCCATTTAAAAGAAAAAAGAAAAAATGAGAATAGCAACAAGGCGATTGCAAACTTAAAAAAATCATGCCGAATTAAGGCTATAATCGAGGTGCTTAAAAGGAGAAAATTACATATTCGGATTCGTAATCTGTGTGAATTTAATATCCTTCCTTTTAAAATACCAATATAATCAGAAATTATTACCCAGTCATCTGCCACAAAAAATAAGATCAAAAATGATATTTTTAGCTCAATTATTGGCCCAACCGCGAATATAAAGAACCACATTGTCAACATAATTAGAGAGTAAAACGCATATTGACTCATTAGGATGAAGGTTATGTCCTCACTACGCATAGATGTTCCTCTCAAATTATCTATTTCTTCATAACCTGAACTTTGGGGCCTAAACAAATAATTCCACCATTTCCAATTTACTTTTCCATACATTTTTTTTTCTGATAACCCTAAATCTATAAGGGAAAATATCGATTTCAAACAAATAAATACTGTTGTTCCTCTCAAAATCAATATATCTGAGCGAATTTCAGCTTTATAAAAATCTATATTCGTAAAAGGCTGTTGAAAAAAGTTAAATGTTACGTAAAGAACTAGAAAAGTCCCGATCGAAAAACACAACAATGAACATAACATACGTAATGTGATTAATAACTTTTCACCTATTGTTTCTCTTATGTTATTTTTTTCCGGTCCAAATTGTATCTTATCGATTTTTTTGTCCTCAGTATTTTCATCTATACCATTATTCTGATCTTTATTTTTAACTCGTATTAATGAATATACTGAGAAAGACATGAAAAAGGTTAGGAGAAATATTGAACAGAAAAAAGCTGCGTGCAAACCACTCGAATAATCTATAGTAACCATATTCTCCTATTTTCTTAACAATGGGATTCAGGGACCACCAGGGCGAAGACACTTGCGGCCCGATGACATGACGGGTTACATTTCAAGGTTGATAAAGCTTCGGCCCCGTTGAGACAATATTTTATCATTCTCCACTTTTTTTATTAGTAGGATAAACAAAGATTTTCAATAGATCATCGGTAATTTTATAAAAACAAAAAACAGTACCTAATAGGATTGGTAAAATAAATAAATGTTTTCCTATAACAATTTCAACATCAAACAAACTAAATGAAAATACCTGTTTTGGTAGGATAAATAAAGATACGATTGAAAGAATTTCAAACAATAAAGAATGCCTGTAATAATCGCGGAGCCTATGAGACCTTTGAATAATTCCTG
>JAWSVH010000305.1:0-704 GCA_033852015.1 Desulfobacula sp. | reverse complement strand
GGCAAAGGTGTTTTAGCATTGTTATCTGATTCTACCAATGTTGAGGTAAAAGGATACACAATGAGTGAGCAGGAGGTGGCACGAAATCTTGAAAAAATTATTGCTGCCGCTGCCGGCAGGGTGATTGTGGGTATGTTCGCCTCAAATGTGTTCAGGATACAACAGGTTATTGATATCGCGGTTAAAAATAATCGTAAGGTTATTTTCAATGGCCGGAGTATGGAACAGATGGTTGATGTGGCTAAAAAAAATGGTCATATTAAGTGCCCGCCCAATACCATTATTGATATTAAACAGATAGGCAAAGTTCGGGATGAGCAGGTGGTAATTATTACCACCGGCAGTCAGGGCGAACCGATGTCTGCTTTAGTAAGGATGGCTTCGGGCAATCATAAGCATATTAAGATTAAAAAGGATGATTGTGTTATTTTCTCATCTAAACATATTCCGGGAAATGAAAAGGCGATTGCGAATATAATAAACAAGCTCTATCGGCGTGGGGCGGAAGTGGTGTATTCGAAGATCGCTCAGATCCATGCCTCTGGCCATGCGCATCAAGAAGAGCTTAAATTGATGTTAAACCTTACCAGGCCCAAATATTTTATTCCCATTCATGGGGAGTATCGTCATCTGGTTGTTCATGCAAGACTCGCCGAAAAAATGGGGTGTGACCGGGACAATGTGATTGTGGCTGAAGACGGCAA
>JAWSVH010000122.1:0-1841 GCA_033852015.1 Desulfobacula sp. | reverse complement strand
TATCTACCTCTTAATGTTGAGTTTTCTGATGCATAACCCATATGCGCCGCCCTCTAGTCAATAGGCAATAAAAATTTTATAGGGAATCACCTGTTTTCCCTTTAATAATGCTTAACAAAAAAATCATCCTGACTTAAATTCAAAAAGCTGTAGCATTTGGTACCTGCTACAAACACATATTGAGGGTCTCTTACTCAGCCTTTGGGCTGACGGTTTACTCAAATCTTGAATGGTAAACGCCACTAGAATAAATTCGGTGACCTCTTGCTGCCGCTTTCACGTCCACGGGTTTAGCCTTAATTAACCGGGCTATCCTAGTTATATTCCGGGTCAGGAGAGGTGCAGGACTTTTTTAATTGTCAATTATGTTACGGCCTGATCTTTTAGTAAGATTCAATCCGGGTGAGAATGGGTCTTCATTTACTCGTCGGAACCCGGATTAAATCTTACGGGTGCTGCCACGCCAATCACATCAAAGGGCTTTTTAGTGTTCTGCAAATGATACACAGAGCAGTCAAGCTGCATTGGCATTTGGTATCATGGATCAGCATATCTAATAGCATCCCAGTTATACTTCGGGCTATGGCAGCAAAAGATTAAACCGGTAAAAATTGTTCCATATTAAACGGTTCCTTTCTTTTAAGGATAAAATATACAGCTCTTCCAATTTTATGAGCCAGTATTGAAAGCGCTTTGCCTGGATTATGTTTTTTCTGCAACTTGTTGTGATACGCCTTTGCCCGATCGTTCCCTCTTAAAAAAAGAACGGCTGCCTCTGAAAATGCCCATTTTAAATGCGCATTACCGATTTTTGCCCCTGATGTACCATAGGTTTTGCCGGCAGATTCTGCTTTGCACTTAATAAGACGGGAATATGAGGCAAAATCATGCACTTTGGGAAACCGCCTGATATCATTAATTTCATAAAGGAGAACCAGACTGATAATTTTACCGATACCAGGGACCGAGTTCAAAAGCATGTAACTTTGATAATCATTAACTTTGGCATGTTTTCCAATATAGCATTCAACATCTCTTAGCTGTTCATCATAAAAATTGATCAGAGCAACATCGAGATCAACACTTTTTTGAACACTGGGATCATCAAACCTGCCATTCAGAATATCTCTATTGCTTTTATACCTCAGATTTTTACCCAGGGGTTCAAAGTTATATTGGGTATTTGTATTTTTGATATGACTAAGCAGCTCAGATCGTTTTCTCATCAAATGCATTCTCCGACGGAGCAGGTCTCTTGTGGATCGTAAACCCCTTGGGTAAACATAGGCTATAGGAAAAGTACCCCCTTTAACCAGGTGGGCAATCTTATAAGAATCGATCTTATCATTTTTGGCTTTTCCACCATGGATGGATCTCATATATAAGGCNNAAGGCATGACCCAGGATAAATTTGATATTATTATCCTCACAGAAATCAGCCACCCAGTACCAGGAAAACATACATTCAACAGCAATTACAAGGCCATCAAGATAAGGTTCAATTGCTTTCATCAGAGCATTTGGATTTGTTTTAACATTTTTATGAAATTGAACCCGATTTTTTGAATCCAGGATGCAAATATACATTGATTTTGCATGAAGATCGATGCCACAATAATAACCATGTTGCTTAGTATAGAATTTCATTGAGTCTTCTCCTTTGTTTGAAGATTAATAGCCTTTAGCAGCATAACAGGTATGCTGTTTCAAAGGAAAGGCTCAATGATTAACTCGTCGTTGCAGCGGACTGCCAGGGGCGGCGTTCCTTGCCCCTGGTGCCCTCCCTGCGGTCGGCAGCCCCTGAACTCCAACGTTATAACTCATACCCAAAAAGGAACATA
>JAWSVH010000304.1:0-486 GCA_033852015.1 Desulfobacula sp. | reverse complement strand
CTTATCATAAATATTCACTCCACTGATTTCGTGACGCCGGCGAACAATTCTCCAGCTTTTCAGATACCCGTCATCGATAAAATCAGATAAAACAAACACAAAAGATCGTTTCTTTGAAATCCTGGCAAGATAATCCAGCGCTGCAGAAATATTCGTACCTTTGCCCTCTGGTACAAAAGTAAAAATTTCTTTAATCACCCGCCAAATATGGCCGGAACCTTTTTTAGGAGGGATATATTTTTCTACGCGATCCGTAAAGAATAAGACCCCAACCTTGTCACTGTTTTTAATGGCATTAAATGCCAGGACAGATGCCACTTCAGCCGCTCTCTCAAGTTTAGGGCCGCAAAAGGTACCGAATTTCAAGGATGAACTCATATCAATCAACAACATGACAATGCTTTCTCGTTCTTCCTTATATAATTTTATAAAAGGTTTTCCCAGGCGAGCAGACACTTTCCAGTCCAGGGTTTTAACATCGTCGCC
>JAWSVH010000303.1:0-2183 GCA_033852015.1 Desulfobacula sp. | reverse complement strand
CTCGGTTTAATATTTATCCATATCAAAAGTATGTCTGGGGCAAATCCAGCCCTTTGGAGATAGATGCATTTCCTGAAAAGATTGAAACAATTGCAGGGCAGATGATCCCTGTTCATACACCAGGACATTCCAAAGATCATACCTCCTATTTTTTAAAAGACGCAGGTGTGTTGTTCTCCGGGGATCTGTATCTTGCGGATCGGATTAAATTTTTTAGAGCTGATGAGGATATGGGAAGTCAAATTAATTCTTTAACGAAAATTATGGCACTGGATTTTGATATGCTTTTGTGCGGTCACTACCCTAAACGGGAGAATGGGAAACAGCATATTCATAAAAAGTTAATGTTTATAGAAGATCTTTACGGCAGCATTATTCGGCTTTGGGAACAGGGAATAAGCCAAAAATATATTTTTAAAAGACTGCATCTTAAAGAAGCCCATTTTGTAAAGTATTTTTGTTTTGGAAATGTCAGTATGATGAATGGGATAAAATCAGCTATTCGCCATTATGAAGAAAACAAGGGTTTGGATAATTGAATGTAAATGGTGTATGCTGTAATTAAACAAATTAGCTTAATTGTCTACATAGTCTGAATCAAAATTGGGGAAAAGATAATGGAACCAACCCGTTTAGAACATCATGAGAATCGACGATTTGACCGGGAACAATTATACTATTATTTAAAAGTTTATCATGGTCAGACAAAAAAACTTGCCGGGTATCTGGCAAATATTTCAAATGATGGTTTAATGTTGTTTTCATCCCAGAAAATAAAATCTGGGGCAGTTCTTGAGTTCAGGATTGACCTGGATAAGGAGTTTGGCC
Organism: Desulfobacula sp.; assembly: GCA_033852015.1. Classification (GTDB taxonomy): domain Bacteria; phylum Desulfobacterota; class Desulfobacteria; order Desulfobacterales; family Desulfobacteraceae; genus Desulfobacula. The sequence continues at coordinate 1,355 of JAWSVH010000303.1, read as the reverse complement.
TGGGTGATAGCCTACTTTTTAAATTAGAGTCGCGTTGGTGTGAAAAAGATATCAACCCAGATTATTATATAATTGGCTTTAAATTTATTGCAATAGACCAGGCAATGATTGATAAAGTCCAATATCTGATTCAAAAATATGGTTTTGAGTATAAATTTTTATAAAAAAAGCAAATTTGGAAATGTCTATTTTTTATAGGTTTTCTTTGTCAGAATCATTTTTTGTTTTTCCTTTGCCTGCGGAAATTTTTCAACAACAATCGGTTCCATGGTAAACGGGTCAAGGCCGGTGTAATACATCAGGGTGGAATAAGTAGAAGGGGTCGGGGTGAAAATTTGTACCTGCTCCGGCTGGATTTTTAATTTCTGGTTGGCAAATTTTTTAAGTTCCACCATATCCTTTGAGCTACATCCCGGATGGGCAGCAATCATATAATATGTTAAAAATTGTTTTTTGCCGGCATCTTTACTTAAGGTATCAAATGTCTTTTTAAACTCTAAAAGAGACTGGGTGTTTTGCTTGCCCATTAGTTTTAATATATGGGGCTGGGTGTGCTCCGGCGCTATTTTCATTTGGCCGGAAACATTATCTGTTACAATTTTCTTAAGATATGAATTTTTATTTTTTTTATCATTTAAGATCAGATCGTACCGGATACCGGAACTGATAAATACTTTTTTGATACCCGGTATTTGTTCAATCTTTCGGATGAGCTTTATATGACTGGAATGATCTGGCTTTAAGCTTTCGCACGGTGAAGGAAACAGGCATCGCTTATCTTTACATGCTCCTTTTTTGAGCTTTATCTTGCACTCAAACCCATACATGTTTGCTGTTGGGCCCCCAAGATCGGTGATATATCCTTTAAAATCTTTTAGTTTTGAAATGATTTTTGCTTCATTGAGGACGGAACCTTCACTGCGGGATCGAACCGTTCGACCCTGATGAACAGAAATAGCACAAAAATTACACTCTCCATAGCAGCCATAATGGACAGGAATAGAGAATTTAATGGTATCCAAGGCTTTGGTGTGGCCCTTTTTTTTGTAAAAGGGATGAAGGTCTCTTTCAAACCCAAGAGAATGGAGATGATCCAGTTCTTGTGTTGTGCTGTATGGCTGTGGCGGGTTTATAACTATATATCGGTCTGTATGTTTTTGACATAACTGTTGGGCCGTTATGGGGTCGTTGTTCTGATAGAATAAATGAAAGCTTTGAATATATTCATTTTTATCATTTTGCACCTTTTCAAAGGAGGGCATTTCTTTGCCCATCGCTTTTTTTGAGATAAAGGCAAGGCCTTTTATAAATTCTGGGGTTTGGTTTTGTTGGATGGCCTGGGCAAATTCTATAAT